>NZ_RZSV01000315.1:0-5168 GCF_004023205.1 Mesorhizobium sp. M1A.F.Ca.IN.020.03.2.1
GGCGCTGGCCACCGGAGAGCTGGTGCGGCTTCTTGTCGAAGGAGGCTGCAAGCCCGACGAGGGCGAGCGCTTCGCGTGCCTTTGCCGTCCGCGTCGCGCCATCGACGCCCTGCATGCGCAACCCGAAGCCGACATTCTTACCGACGCTCATATGCGGGAACAGCGCGTAGTCCTGGAAGACGGTCGCCGTCGGTCGCTTGGCTGGCGGCACGGCGGTGCAGTCCTGCCCGCGGATGAACACCTTGCCTTCGCTGGGGGGGACGAAGCCGCCAAGGATCGAAAGGAGCGTCGTCTTGCCGGAGCCCGACGGGCCGAGGAGGATCGTGTAGGTGCCGGGCTCGATCGCGAGCGAGACGTTCTTCAAAACGGCGAGGAGGCCGAAACGATGCGAGACGTTGCGGATGTCGACCAATGGGGCGCTCATGCCGGCTTTCTCCGCAGCAGGGTCAATTCGAACAGCACCACGAGCACAATCGAGACCGCAAAGACCAGCGAGCCGACGGCATTGGTCTTGGGATTGAGGCCGGAGCGCAAGAGGTTCCAGATCTCGACCGGGAGCGTCGTCTCGAAACGGGTGAGCAGGTAGGAGATGACGAACTCGTCCCAGGAGAAGGTCATCGACAGGAAGAAGCCGGCGAAGATCGCCGGCGCCATGACCGGCACGGTGATCATCAGCAGCACCTTCCATTCGGGAGCGCCGAGGTCGCGCGCGGCGCGCTCGATGTTGATCTGGTGGTCGCCCATCTGGCTATAGATGATGGCGAAGCAGAGCGGCAGGTTGATCACCACATGGCCGATGCCGGCGGCGATGAGCGATTTCGGCACGCCGGCCCAGTTGAACAGCACCAGCAGCCCCATGCCGATGATCAGATAGCTGACGGTGAGCGGCAGCGTGATCAACCCGCGCAGCAGGGCCGAGCCCGGCAGCACGAAGCGCGCGAAACCCCAGGCGGAAAGGAAGCCGAGCGTGACGGATGCGAGCGAGGACAGCACCGCCACCAGCAGCGAATTGACCAGCGCGGAGGTGAGGCGTGCATCGGACAGCACCGCCTGGTACCAGCGCAGCGACGGGCCGGTGAAAGGCGGGATCGGGAAAGAGGTCGCCTGCAGCGAGAACAGTATCAGCACGACCACCGGCAGGAAGATGAAGCCGTAGACGGCGATCGCGTAGAGCCAGGCGGCGAGGCGGACGGCAGCACGCATGGTCAAGCCCGCTCGATCTTCAGCCAGCGGGCGCAGGCGAGATAGGCGACGGTGACGACGGCCATCAGGATGATCGAAAGCGCCGAGGCCAGCGGAAAATCGCCGCGCCGGCCGATCTGCATCATGACCAGCTGCGGCATGACCAGCTCGTTGTTGCCGCCGAGGATCTGCGGCGTGATGTAGTCGCCGATGCAGAGTACGAAGGTGAGGAAAGCCCCGACCATGATACCGGGCAGGGTCAGCGGCAGCACGACATGCAGGAAGGTCCGCACCGGCCCGGCACCGAGGTCGGCGGCCGCCTTGCGATAGCTCGGGCTAAGTTGTTTCAGATTGGCGAATATGGTGAGCGTCAGCAGCATGACGAAGAAGTGGACGAAGCCGGTGACGGTGGCGAACCGAGTGTTCGCAAGCTGCAGCGGCTCTGCGACCAAGCCGACGCCGGTGAGCGCCCGATTGATGACGCCGTTCTGCGCCAGCACGAGCAGCCAGGAATAGGAGCGCACGACGTAAGACGTCCAGAACGGCAGCACGGCGAGCATCAGTGCCAATCGCTGCCAGCGCTCCGGCACTTGCTCGGCGAGGATCCAGGCGAATGGATAGGCGAGCACGATCGAAATCACGGTGACGATTGCGGTCACCTTCAACGAGTTCACCATCGCCCGCCAGTAGGATGGATCGGTGAAGAACTGGCTGTAATTGGCCAAAGTGAAGCCGCCGCCTTCATGCGCCGTCAGGCTCGACAATCCCATGGCGACGAAGGGCAGCACGAAGAACAGAAGCGTCCACGCCAGCGCCGGCGCGACCAGCGCCCAGGGCAGGGCACGCAGGTTGCTTCCGGCAACGCTCATCGGCCGATTACTGCGCCTGCAGCATTTCGGTCCATATGTCCTGCATCTTCTTGTCGAGATCGGCGTTCGGCGCCGGATAAGCCTGGGCGCGGGCGAGGAAGCCGGGCTGCTCGTCGAAGCGCAGGATCTTCTTCTGCTCTTCGGTGAGCGCCGCCTTCTTGTTGGACGGCATGCCCCAGTAGCAGGAGGAGGTGGCAAGGCGCGCCTGGCCCTCCGGGCTCAGGATATACTGGATGAATTTTAGCGCCATGTCCTTGTTCTTGGATTGCTTGAACATGGCGAGCGACTGCGACCATAGCACCGCGCCTTCCTTGGGGATCGAGAAGTCGAGCGCCGGGTTTTCCTTGGCGAGCCCCGCCGTCACCCACTCGCCGCCGCCGACAAGGACGTCCACCTCGCCGGTCGCAAGCGCGGTCTGGCTGGCGGTGACTTCGCCGACCAGCTTGGCGTTGGCCTTCATCTTGAGCAGCTCGGCCTTGAGAGCGGGCAGGTCTGCCTCGGTGAGGTCGGCGGTCTTCTTGCCGATGGCCAGAGCCGCCATGCCGATGACCGGCAGGTAATAGTCGTAGATCGCGATCTTGCCCTTGTATTTGTCGCTGGTCAGCGAAGCCAGCGACTGCATGTCGGCCGGATCGACCTTGGTCTTGTTGAAGCCGATCGTGTTGTAGCCGAACTTTTCGGTGATGCCGTAGCGCTTGCCGTCGACTACGGTCGACTTGTCCATCTTCACTTCCGGAAAGAGGTCGGCGAAAGGCAGCTTGTCCTCCGGCAGCGGCTCGAACAGGCCTTTCTCGACACCGCGCGGTACGTCGATGGAATCGATCACCATCACGTCCCAATCGCCCGGCTGCGACTGATCGACGATCGCGAGCCCTGCGCCTGTGCCCTCGAATTCCTTGACGTTGACCTTGACGTTGTTGGCCTCCTCGAAGGGCTGCAGCAGCGCCGGATCGGAGTGGTCGCACCAGATCAGCGCGTTGAGATCGGCGGCCTGAGCGCCGCCAGCGGCGAGCAGTGCCACAGCAGCGCAGGCGGCTCCGAGACGGGACTTCAGGCTGGAAAGCGGATTCCGGACAGTCATCGAGTGTTCTCCCTGCCTTGCTGGCTTGTTGAGGAAAAGTTGAACCAATTCTAAAATTGAGTCAATTATGATTTTGTGGCAGAGAGGCCGATATGAGCGGATTGCGCGCACGGCAGAAGGCGGACAGGCACCGCCGCATCATCGATGCGGCGACGGAGCTTTTCCGTGAGGCCGGCTATGAAGGCGCCAAGATCGAGGCCATAGCTGCGCAGGCAGAGGTCTCGATCGGCACGATCTACAATTACTACCAGAATAAGGGTGACATCCTCGGCGCCATCGTCGCTATGGAGGTCAACGAGGTGCTGAATGCCGGGCAAGGCGTGGTCGGCAGCCCGCCGGCCGATGTCTGCGACGCGCTCGACAGGCTGATCGGCATCTATATCGAGCACTCGCTCAATTACCTGAGCAAGGAGATGTGGCGGCAGGCGATGGCAATCTCGACCCAATTGCCCGACAGCCCTTTCGGCCAGGCCTATACCGCGCTCGACCGCGCCTTGACCGAACAGATCCGGGCGCTGATCGCCCGCCTGCAGGAGATCGGCCTGGTGCGGTCAGACATCGACGGCCCAGCGGTGGGCGAGTTGATCTTCAACAACATGAACATGATGTTCATCGAGTTCGTGAAGCGCGACGAGGCGAAAATCCCGGAGCTGCGCGCGGCGATAAGGCGGCAGAACCGGATCTTGGTGGCTGCGATCGGCGTATAGAAGATCAAGAGCGAGCAGGTAGAGGGCTTTCAGCAAAGCGTCGCGGCCGAACGTACTCACTGACGGTTGATCAGCCACAGAATGGTCGAGAGAACGACACTGATCAGAATTCCCGTGGTGATGGGAACGTAGAGCCTGAAATTCTCGCGCTCGATCACGATATCACCGGGCAGCCTGCCGAGGCCGATCCTGGTTACCCAGGGCCACAGCAGGCCAGCGGCAACTATGCTGAGGCCAATGACGATCAGAGTTCGCGACATGGCAGCACCTGCCGGAAATAGCGCATTGCCAGAATATAGTGATGCTCGAAAGCTGGCAGAGCGAAGGATGGTGCCCCCGGCAGGGATCGAACCCGCGACCTTCGGTTTACAAAACCGCTGCTCTACCAGCTGAGCTACAAGGGCACGGCGCTCCGGTAGCACATTTCGTGCGCCAGTAAAGACAAAACTCCGTTTTGGGTTGCTAATGGACCGCTTGGCTTAGTCGGCATGCTGAAAAGCGGCGCGCCGCTTCCTACATCTCTGTCGGGTGCAATCGCGTCGAACGGGGTGTCGCATGATTAGATTCGTCATCATCCTACCGCTCATCGTCGTGACCTGGCTTCTCCTGATGAAGGCCGTCAGCGATCTGAAGAAGGCCAACATCGACTGGACGGGCGTCACCACGATCATCGGCTTCATCGTGCTGGCCTTCTGGCTGCGGCACGTGACGGGAATGGGGTGAAGGGGAGTGAATGGTTAATGGTGAAAGGCGGCGTTTTCTCGACCATTCACTCATTCACCCATCCATCGAACCTTTTGCCGCCGCTCCGCCACAACTGATCACCAGAGGCGAATGGTCGCCTCGATCAGAGATAGGAGCAGTCCCGAAAGATTTGAGCCGCTTCCGGGCACTCAAAAAAAATCAGAAAAAAACTTCGAACCTTTTCCGCGCTGCAACGACAGATGATCAAGAGGCGGATGGATCGCCTCGGTCAGGAACCAAGGAGATCATCATGTTCAAGCGCACGCTCGTTTCGACCCTTATCGCCACCTCTGTCGCCGCCGGCACGCTGGCCGGCACCGTCCAGCCTTCGGCCGCTCACGACCATCATCACCGCCGCGAGCTCGGCATCGGCATCGCCGCCGGCGTTGGCGGCTTCGTCCTGGGCAACCTGCTCGCTCAGCAGCCGCGGACGGTCTATGTCGAGGATGGCTACCACGGTTCCTGGCATGTTCGCCGCTGCATGGCCCGCTATGCCAGCTACGATCCGGGCTCGAACACCTACATCGGCTACGACGGCTATCCGCATTACTGCCGCCTCTGAGAGCAATTCCAGGAAAAGCGCAT
>NZ_RZSV01000316.1:0-5167 GCF_004023205.1 Mesorhizobium sp. M1A.F.Ca.IN.020.03.2.1
GATATTGGCCGGCAAGCGCGCCGATGGAAATGGCGATCGGCGCGGCGGAACCGACGATCGCTTGCGCGGCCGCGAGGAGCACTGCCGTGCGGCGCGCTTCCCTGCCGGCGTCAGCGACGACTGCCGTGGCGGTCACGATGCGTCCTTGCCGCGACCCTCGCCCCGTACCCGGCGCGAGACACGGTCGAGCAGGGCGTTGACCAGCTTCGGCTCGTCTTCCTCGTAGAAGGCCTTGGCGATGTCGACATATTCCGACACGATCACGGCCACGGGCACGTCCTCGCGCTTCATCAGCTCATAGACGCCGGCGCGCAGGATGGCGCGCAGCGTCGAGTCCAGCCGCGACAGCGGCCAGTCGTCAGTCAGCGCCTGGCGGATGATCGGATCGATGGTCTTCTGGTTCTCGACGACGCCGGTCAGGATGGCGCGGAACCACTGCGGGTCGGCCTCGCGATAAAGTGCGCCGTCGACTTCCTTGCCGAGGCGGAAGGCCTCGTATTCGGCGGTGATCTCGAAAACACCGCTGCCGGCCACGTCCATCTGGTAGAGCGCCTGGACGGCGGCAAGACGGGCGGCACCGCGCTTGTTGGCGTGGCGCGCCGCACCGGTCTGGGCAGGATCGCTCACGATTGGGCTCCGAATTTCTCTTTGAGCGCGATCATGGTCAGCGCCGCGCGGGCGGCAAAGCCGCCCTTGTCGCCTTCGGTGCGCTTGGCCCGCGTCCAGGCCTGCGCATCGTTTTCGGTGGTCAGGATGCCGTTGCCGATCGCGACCGCTTCCTGCACGGAAAGATCCATCAGCGCACGGCTCGATTCATTGGCGACGATGTCGAAATGATAGGTGTCGCCACGGATGATGGTGCCGAGCGCGACGAAGCCGTCATAGTGTACGCCGCCCTCGCCGGCACCGTCCAGCGCGAAGGTGATGACGGCCGGAATTTCGAGCGAGCCAGGAACAGTCACGACGTCATAAGTGGCGCCGGCCTCGTCCAGCGCGCTGGTCGCGCCTTCGAGCAGCGCGTCGGCGAGGTCGTCGTGGAAACGCGCCTCGACGATAAGCAGATGCGCCTTCGCCTGCGGACGAATGAACGCTTTGCCGTGTTGGGATATGCCTGCCATAAACGTCTCCGGGGGTTGCCGGTGACTTAGGCCGAAGCCGGATCGATCGCAAGCACAAGATTGCCGCCCGACACAGCATCTCCCGACAGGTCCGGATCGCAAGCCGCGCGATCTTCCGGGGCTTTCTTCAGCTAGCGGGCAAAGCCTCGATGTCGAGATCGATGCTCGAGGGCCGATCACCCGCTCAAGCTTCAGTCCGACGCCTTCGAACAGGCGGGCATATTGTGCCCGCGTCCGCTCGAGGCCGCCTGTAACCGCCAGCCTGACCACATCGATGAATTTGATCTGATCGGGCTCGTTGTTCTTTGATCACTTAGACGTTGCCAGCCGGGGCGCCGCAGATCGCGTGAGCAGAAGGGAAGCTGAGGCGCCGGCGCGACGTGGCGCCTCAGCGATCCGCGCCGCCTCCCCGGAACCGGTCGGTTTCGCTCAAAGCCCCTGTTTCGCCGCCTCGGCGAGGCGCGCGGCATACCGGGCCATGGTATCGATCTCGATGTTGACGCGGTCGCCAGCCTGGCGCTCGCCCCAGGTAGTGACGCTCAGCGAGTGCTGGATCAGAAGCACATCGAAGCGCGTAGCTTCGACCTTGTTGACGGTAAGCGAGGTGCCGTCGAGCGCGACGGAGCCTTTCGGCGCGATGAACTTCGCCAGGTGACGCGGCGCCTCCAGCGTGAAGCGCACGGCATCGCCCTCTTCCCTGCGCTCCACGATTTTCGCCGTGCCGTCGACATGGCCGGAGACGATATGGCCACCGAGCTCGTCGCCGATCTTCAGCGCCCGTTCGAGATTGATCCTGGTGCCCGATTTCCAACCGGATGCAGTCGTCAGCCTGAGCGCCTCTTCCCAGGCTTCCACCTCAAACCAGCGCGCGTTCGAGCCGTTCTCGGGCAGCGCCGTTACGGTCAGGCAGACGCCGCCGCAGGAAATCGAAGCGCCGATCGCGATCGTTTCCGGGTCATAGGCCGTGTCGATGCGCAGGCCGACGCCTTCGCTGAGCGGCTTCACCGAAGCGACAGTGCCGACATCCGTAACGATTCCCGTAAACATCAGATCGTGTCTTCCAGTTTGACCATGCTCTTATCCGAAAACCATTTCCCACTTTTTGGGATCATGGTCTTACCCACTCGGCATAGCTGTCCTCGCCGAAGCGCATCTCACGCAATTTGCGGAATCCCGGCGCGATATGCGCAGCGTCGATCGGCGAGGCGATACCATCCTCGCCGATCGCCTCCGGTCCCTGGAACAGGACGATGCGGTCAACGAGGTCTTCCGCCAGGAAGGCCTCGGCTACCTTGGCGCCGCCTTCGACCAGCACGCTCGCCATGCCGAGGGCTGCAATATCCTCGAGCAGTTCCGGCAGGGCTACTTCGCTCTCGTAAGTTTCAGTGCCGATGAAGTGCACGCCCGCGCGTTCGAGCGCAGCCCGCCGCTGCGGGTCGGCCTCGGCGCATGCCGCGACATAGAGCGGGACACGATCCACCCCGGAAACGAGCTTCGACGACTCCGGCAGCCGGATCTGGCGATCGAGGATGATGCGAGCCGGGGAGCGGTTCTCCAACCCCGGCAGGCGCACGGTCAGCGCCGGGTCGTCCTCCAGCGCAGTGCCGATGCCGACGAGGATAGCGTCGGCCTCCGCGCGCATAAGATAGACTTCGCGCCTGGCGATCTCACCCGTGATGGCGACCTGGCCGGCGCCTTTGCGGCCGATCTTGCCGTCGCTCGAAAGCGCAAGCTTCAGCGTCACTTCGGGACGTTTCTTCAAAGATCGAATCAGATAGCCGGCCATCTGCTCGGCGGCCTCTGTGGCGAGCACCTTCTCCACGACCTCGATGCCGGCGGCGCGCAGCATGGCGTAACCCTTGCCGGAAACGCGCGGATCGGGATCGCTTGCCGCGCCGACGACGCGCGCAATGCCGGCATTGACCAGCGCGGCGGCGCAAGGCGGCGTGCGGCCGTGATGGGCGCAGGGCTCAAGCGTCACATAGGCGGTGGCGCCGCGGGCCAGTTCGCCGGCCTCGGCCAGCGCCTCGGTCTCGGCGTGCGGCCGGCCGCCGACAGCAGTGACGCCGGTGCCGACGATCATCGGGCCGGCGCCGTCGTCGCGCACGATGATGGTGCCGACGGAAGGGTTGGTCGCGGTGCGGCCGGCATTGCGGCGCGACAGCCGGATGGCCGCCGCCATGAAACGGCGATCAAGGGCTGCTTGCTCGGCCCCGCCCAATTGAGCTTTCGCCATGATCAGCCGGCGTCCTCTTCGGTCTTTTCTTCATCGCCCTTCAGTTCGCCCAGCAACTCGTGGAAATCCTTGGCTTCACGGAAATTGCGATAGACCGAAGCGAAGCGGACATAGGCGACGTCGTCGAGCGATTTCAGCGCCTCCATGACGAGCCGACCGACCTCGCCGGAGGCCACTTCCGTCTCGCCGGAGCTTTCGAGCTGGCGCACGATGCCGGTCACGGCGCGATCGATCCGCTCGGGGTCGACATTGCGCTTGCGCACCGCGATCTCGACCGAGCGCAGCAGCTTGTCGCGGTCGAACGGCACCTTGCGGCCGGACTTCTTGATGACGACGAGATCGCGCAGTTGCACGCGCTCGAAGGTGGTGAAGCGGCCGCCGCAGTCCGGACAGACGCGGCGCCTGCGGATCGCCGCGCCATCCTCGGCGGGACGCGAATCCTTCACCTGCGTATCTTCGGACTGGCAATAGGGGCAGCGCATGGAGAGCCTTGGGTTTGCGATTCAGAGCATGATCCCGAAAAGTTGCAGACTCTTCGGAGAAGATCATGCTTCAAAAACAAAATCTTAGAGCGAGATGGCGATTCAAGGAAGCGTCATCTCGCTCTGGTGAGCGGAAGGCTTGGAGCCTTTCATTTCTCAGAGATAGCGAGGCGCGAGAAAGATTGCCAGCGCCCTGCCCCTGTCGTGCCCGGTCGGTTCAGGGCGCGACGTCCTTGGTCGGGAATCCGCAGGACGTGCCGAGGTTGCGGTAGGCCTTGGTGAAGCCGTCCATCGGAATGCTGGCGACGGTCTGCTTGCCAAAAACAACATCGAGCGAGGTGACTTTGCGCATGGCGCGCAGCAGAGCGAGACTTGTCTTCGCCTGGTTGTCGACCGTCCAGCTGGGACGACCGCCGACGGCATTCGAATAGACTTTCGCGGAAACCTTGATGCCGGGGTCGCCGAAGGTCGCCGCGATGTCCTTGCCGGTCGGCAGGTCCTTGTTGTCGACGGCGATCATGATGGCGGGATAGGCATCCGGCGGCAACGCGTCGCCGGTCGAGATCGACAGCGTTAGCGTGCCAGCATTGCCGATGCCGTCGACGAAAGCTGCGGAGGCCGCGCAGGTCTTGTGCGCATCCTGCCCGGTGTCGAGCGTGTCGATGATCGTGGTCCATCTGCCGAAGGTGTTTGTGGCCGGCAAATTCGAATCCGGCTGCGCCTGCTCCTGCCCGGCCGCGCCGGACACGGCGAAACCGGCCAGCGAGCCGACCAGGGCCAAGGCGGCAAGATGGAAAATGCGCATCATCAAGTCTCCAGTTCGCGACGCCGCCCAATCAGGACGGCGCACTGCCGGCGGATAAAAGATGACGCGCGGCTTCCGGTCAACCGAGATAAGGATAGAGCGGGAAGCGATCCGTCAACGCCGTGACTTTGGCCTTGACCGCAGCCTCGACTGCCGCATTGCCCTCGTCGGAATTCGCCGCCTTCAGCCCGTCCAGCACCTCGGCGATCAGCTTGCCGATCTCGCGGAACTCGGCCTGGCCGAAGCCGCGCGTGGTGCCGGCCGGTGTGCCGAGGCGAACGCCGGAGGTGACGAACGGCTTTTCGGGGTCGAAGGGGATGCCGTTCTTGTTGCAGGTGATGTTGGCGCGGCCGAGAGCCGCCTCGGCGCGCTTGCCGGTGGCGTTTTTCGGGCGCAGGTCGACCAGCATCAGATGGTTGTCGGTGCCGCCCGACACGATGTCGAGGCCGGTTTCCTGCAGGCTCGAAGCCAGCGCCTTGGCGTTGGCGACGATGCTCTCGGCATAGGCTTTGAAGCTCGGCTTCAG
>NZ_RZSV01000317.1:0-5159 GCF_004023205.1 Mesorhizobium sp. M1A.F.Ca.IN.020.03.2.1
GCCCAAGACCATGGAGGAAGCGCTCGACCGTTTCGCCGCCTGCGAGCCGGTGCGGGTGCTGCTCGGGGAGGATTTCTTCCAAACCTATCTGCGCGTGAAAAGCGTAGAGCTCGACCTGTTCCAGACCGTGGTGACGTCGTGGGAACGCGACCATCTGCTGCTCAAGGTGTGACCATGGCTTCGACAGGTTTCAATTCCGGTCTTCATATCGGCAAATCCTATTATGTGGCGACTGCCAATCCGGCGCCGGACCATCCGGCGCTTACCGGCGATGCAGAAGCCGACCTGGTGGTCGTCGGTGGCGGCTGCACCGGGCTTTCGGCGGCGCTCCATGCGGCCGAACGCGGCCTTAAAGTGGTGCTGCTCGAAGGCGGCAAGATCGGCTGGGGTGCGTCTGGGCGCAATGGCGGCCAGATAATCCCCGGTCTGCGCAAGGGCGCCAAGGAGCTGGTCAGAGCGTTCGGGCCGGAGCGGGCGAAGGCGCTGTTCGACCTCGCCTTCGAGGCGCGAGGCTTGGTGCTCGACATTATCGAGCGCCACGGCATCGAATGCGACTTGCGGCTGACCGGCCATCTGGTCGGCGCGGTCAACGGCTCCGACATGCGCGAATTCGAGGAAGAGGCCGAGTGCCTCGCCAAGGTGATGGACTTCCCGCATGTCGAGATCCTGTCGGCGGCGGAGGCGCGGCGCATGGTCGATACGCCTTATCTCGGTGCATCCTTCGAGACGCTCGGCGGACACATGCATCCGCTGAACTACACGCTGGGGCTCGCTGGGGCCGCTTCTGCCGCTGGCGTCACCATCCACGAGAACTCGGTCGCCGTCCGGCTGGAGCGTGAACCCTTTATCCGGGTGTTCACCGACAAGGGCTCGGTCCGTGCCAGGCATGTGGTGCTGGCCGGCGATGCGCTGCTCAACGGGCTCGAGCCGCGCGTCAACAGCCGCATCATGCCGATCGGCAACTACATCGTCGCCACCGAGCCGTTGGGCGCGCGCAACGTCATCCCGTCCAACGCCGCGGTTTCGGACACGCTTTTCGTGGTCAATTACTACCGCATGTCCGCGGATGGCCGCCTGCTGTTCGGCGGCGGCGAGCGCTATACGCCCTCGCCGCCCGCCGACATTGGCGGCTTCGTGCGGCCGCATATGGAAAAGACCTTCCCACAGCTTAGGGGGTGCCGGATCGACCATGCCTGGGGCGGGCTCGTGTCTGTGACGACGTCGCGCCTGCCGCATGTCGGGCATTATGGCGAGGTCTATTTCGCGCATGGCTATTCCGGCAAGGGCGTCATCCTGTCGACGCTGTCGGGCAAGCTGCTCGCGGAAGCGATCACCGGCGACGCCTCGCGGCTCGACCTGTTCTCGACGCTGACGCCGCTGCCGTTCCCCGGCGGCACGGCGCTGCGCGGGCCGCTCTATGTGCTCGGCATGCTGTGGTATGCGATGCGCGATCGACTCAGGCGTTGAGCGCCGACTTTCCCGTCGGTGCCAGCGACGAATCCGGCGCGGAACTGCACGTCTTCGGCCGAAAGTCAAATCGTCGGCTCGCTAGGTGTCGCGGTTGGTCAGCGCGATGTGGCAGCAGCCGGAGCCGTGGCCCGGCGTCCAGGTCACGTTGGCGAAGCGCACGCCGGTTGCTTCGAACAGTCCGCGGTCGAAGGCGCCGGCGATGCGGCAGAGCGTGGCAAGCTTTTCCTCGCCGACGCCGGCCTCGACCCACGCATCCTTCAGCGGGCAGCGCTTCACCTTGAAAGCGATGCGGTTCGGCCTGCGCTCGACGTCGGTCGGATACATGCGCCCGCCATCCGGGCTGACGGAAAGGAACGCCTCGCCGATCGCCAGCGCATCATTGGGGCCGAAACCGGCGAAAGCGGCCGCTGCGACTTCCCGGCCGCGCTTTTCGATGGTGCGGATCATTAATGCTTCGGCCTTCTCGGCGCCAAGCTCGGCGGTCAGCTCATCGAGGAAGAGGCGATAGAGATCGCCCCGGTTGCGAAAGGCGGAGTCGAGCTCGCGCGACAGTTTTTCGGCAATGGCTGCGTGGGAGTCGGTCATGGTGTTTTCATCCTATTCAGCCTCGGGGTTGCCGCCACCAGCGCCTTGCCGACCGCCGATTGCGGGCTGGCGATGACGGTGCGGGCGTCGCCGCTCTCGGCGACCCGGCCGGCATCGAGGAGAACGATGCGATGCGCGAGGGCGCGGATTACGCCGAGATCATGCGAAATGAAGAGATAGGCGATCTGTTCCTGTCTTTGCAGGTCGAGCAGCAAGTCCAGGATCTGTCCGCGCACCGAAACGTCGAGCGCCGAGACCGCCTCGTCGAGGACGATCAGCGACGGTCGGGTGGCGATGGCGCGGGCGATCGCTACCCGCTGGCGCTGGCCGCCGGAAATCTCGTGGATCGCGCGCGCGGCAAGGCCGGCATCGAGGCCGACACGCTCCAAGAGAGCTGCGATGCGGCGCGGGCGCTCCGAGCGCGAGGCGATGCCGTGGATGCGCAACGGGTCGTCCAGCGCACGCGCCACCGTGGAGTGCGGGTTAAAGGCGGCGAGCGGATCCTGAAAGACCATCTGGAGGCGGGCACGGCGGGCGCGCAACGCGGCGCCCGACAAGATAAGCAAGTCCGCGCCCTCAAATTGGATGCGCCCAGCGTCGGGCTCTAGCAGGCGCAGTACCAGCCGCGCAATCGTCGACTTGCCGCTGCCGGACGGGCCGGCGACGGCCAGCGTTTCGGCCGGGCCGATCTCAAACGAGACATCGTCGACCGCCGCAAAAGGTTTGCCGCCGCGGCGATAGCGCTTGGAGAGATTGGAGACGGCGAGCACGGTCATGCCGGGGCGCCTTGCCGGTCAAGAAGCGGCCTGGCGTCGAGACCGAGATGGGCATCGAGCAGCGTGCGCGTATAGGCATGGCGCGGCGCGTCAAGGATCTGGTCCGTGTCGCCCAATTCGACCAACTCGCCATGACGCAGCACCGCGATGCGTTCGGCGAGCGTGGCGGCGAGCGCGATGTCGTGGCTGATGAAGGCGAGCGTCAGGCCGTCCTCGTTGACCAACCCGCGGATCAGGGAAACGATCTCGGCCTGGACGATGGTGTCGAGCGCGCTGGTCGCCTCGTCGGCAATCAGCAGTTTCGGGGCGGCGGCGATGGCCGCTGCGATTGCAACGCGCTGCTTCTGGCCGCCGGACAGCTGGTGCGGATAGGCGCGCAAGACGGCTTCGGAGTCGGGCAGGCGGACGCGCTCGAGCAGGGTTTTGGCTTTGGCATAAGCCTCGCGCCAGGTGAGGTTGAGATGCGTGCGTGCGACCTCGGCAATTTGCTTGCCGACCGGCATCACCGGGTCGAGGCTGAAGGAGGGGTCCTGGAAGACGAAGCCGATGTCGCGGCCACCAATGGGCTGAAAATGCGAAGCTGTCACGGAATGAGACGATCGAGGTTTCTGCCACTCGATCGAACCTCCAGCCTCGGCCGCTTCCGCCAACAATCCCGCAACCGCCAGCGCCAGCGTGCTCTTGCCCGAGCCGCTCTCACCGATGATCGCAAGGCGTTCCCCGGCTTCCACATCAAGGCTGATGCCCTTCAGCGCCGTTACCTCGACGCCGTCTCGCCGATACCGCACGGTCAGATCGCGGATCGAAAGCAGCGCAGTCACGACAGGCTCCTGCGTACCGCAGTGCTTTCCACCACGCCCTCGCCGGCGAGGTAAACGCCGAGAACGGTCAGCACCAGCGCGATACCGGGAACGATCGACAGAAAAGGCGCGGTGCGCAAGACAGTGCGGCCTTCGGCGATCATGCCGCCCCAGGTGACGCGGTTGGGATCACCGAGGCCGAGGAAGGAAAGCGCTGCTTCGGTGAGGATGGCGGCCGCGACGATCACCGAGGAAAGCGCCAGCACCGGCGGCAGCGCATTGGGGAGCACCTCGCGAAAGGCAATCTCGAGCGGATGCATGCCGATGACGCGAGCGCCGGCGACATAGTCGCGCTCGCGGATCGACAGCACTTCCGCGCGCGCCACCCGCGCCGGCCCGGTCCAGGCGCCGAGCGCGATGGCCGCGATCACCACTCCAAGCGAGGGGCCGACGATGCTGACGAAGGCCAGCGCCAGCAAAAAACTAGGCACGGTCTGGAAGGCGTCGGTGATGCGCATCAGCACCTCGTCGATCAAGCCGCCGGCGAAACCGGCCAGCGTGCCCACCACCGCGCCGACCAGAAGCGCAGCTGCGGCCGCCGCTAGTCCAACCGCCAGCGAGGTGCGCGCGCCGTGGAAAAGTTCGGCCAGCACGTCGCGGCCGAGCCGGTCGGTGCCGAGCGGCAGCGACCAATTTTGCAACGGCGGCAGCAAGGCCGGGCCGGCGATCGCTTGCGGGTCGCCCGGAAAGAGCAGCGGCGCTGCCAGCGCGATCGCGACGAGCAAGGCGAGGATGAGTGCGCCGGCGATCGCTTCCGGCGTCTGGAAAAAGCGATGCAGCCTCTTCATGCGACCGCCTCGCCGGCACCGACGCGCGGATCGAGGAAGGCGTAGGCGAGATCGACCAGGAGGTTGATGACGATAACGAGCACGGCGCTCACCAAAATGATGCCGAGCAGCAGCGGCGTGTCGCGTCCGGCGACGGCTTCCTGCGCCAGCCGGCCGAGGCCGGGGACGGCAAAGACGCTTTCGATGACAACGCTGCCGCCCAGCATCTGCGCCGATTGCAAGCCGAGCATGGTGACCAGCGGCAGCAGCGCGTTGCGGGCGACATGCGCAAGCACGATGCGCCGGCGCGGCAAGCCCCTGGCACGGGCGGCAAGCACGAAATCCTGCCGCCAGGCTTCCGCCATGCCGGCGCGCATCATGCGCAGATAGAGCGCGAGATAGATGAAGCCGAGCGCCGAGACCGGCAGCACAAGATGGGTGGCGATGTCGCCGGCCCGCGCCACCCCGGTCTTGGCCGATGCGATGGTCTCGATGCCGCCGATCGGCAGCCAGCGCAGGTCGACGGCAAAGACGACGATCAGCACAAGGCCGAGCCAAAAGCCCGGCACGGCGTAGAGCGCCAGCGAGCCGATCGACAGGAAGCGGTCGCGAAAACTGCCAGGACGCGCACCGGCATAGATGCCGAGCGCCGAGCCGAGGCCGAAGGAGAGCGCGGTGGCGCTGCCCATCAGGATGAGTGT
>NZ_RZSV01000318.1:0-5144 GCF_004023205.1 Mesorhizobium sp. M1A.F.Ca.IN.020.03.2.1
CCTCGGCGCCGTAGACCGTGGCGATGGCATTGATCATCAGGTTTTCGAGCTCCAGCGTCTCGACCAGGTCCGAGTTCCAGATCATCGAGCGGTCGAAGACCTTGACGTCCTTGAGCTCGCTCCAGATTTGAGAAACGCGCTTGCAGCCATTTTCCAGCGATTCCTGCGTGCGGAACACCGCCGCGTCTTCCTGCATCGCCCGCTGCATCTTTTCGCGCAGCGCCGCGGTCGGGGTCGAGCCGCTGGCGTGGCGCAGCTTGTCGAAGCGATCCATGATCTTGTCGACCGATTCCTGATTGGGCGACGCAATCGCCGACTTGCGATCGATCACCTGGCCGGCGCGGATTGCGGCCGCGCGGCCGAACACGACCAGATCGATCAGCGAGTTGGAGCCGAGCCGGTTGGCGCCATGCACGGAGGCGCAGCCGGCTTCGCCCACGGCCATCAGGCCGGGCGACACGCGGTCGGGGTTGTCGAAGCTCGGATTTAGCGCCTCGCCCCAATAATTGGTCGGCACGCCGCCCATATTGTAGTGGACCGTCGGCAGCACCGGGATCGGCTCCTTGGTCAGGTCGACGCCGGCGAAGATCTTGGCCGATTCCGAGATGCCCGGCAGCCGCTCGTGCAGCACCGCCGGATCGAGATGGTCGAGATGCAGGAAGATGTGGTCCTTGTTCTTGCCGACGCCGCGGCCCTCGCGGATCTCCAGCGTCATGCAGCGCGAGACCACGTCGCGCGAGGCGAGGTCCTTGGCCGACGGCGCGTAGCGCTCCATGAAGCGCTCACCCTCGGAATTGACGAGATAGCCGCCCTCGCCGCGCGCGCCTTCGGTGATCAGGCAGCCGGCGCCGTAGATGCCGGTCGGGTGGAACTGCACGAACTCCATGTCCTGCAGCGGCAGCCCGGCCCGCGCGGCCATGCCGCCGCCGTCGCCGGTGCAGGTATGCGCCGAGGTGGCGGAGAAATAGGCGCGGCCATAGCCGCCGGTCGCCAGCACCACCATCTTTGCCGAGAAGCGGTGGATGGTGCCGTCGTCGAGATTCCACGCCACCACGCCGGTGCATGTGCCGTCCGGCTCCATGATCAGGTCGAGCGCGAAATACTCGATGAAGAACTGCGCGTTGTTCTTCAGCGACTGGCCGTAGAGCGTATGCAGGATGGCATGCCCGGTGCGGTCGGCGGCGGCGCAGGTGCGCTGAACCGGCGGGCCGTCGCCATAATTCATCATGTGGCCGCCGAACGGCCGCTGATAGATCTTGCCCTCTTCGGTGCGCGAGAATGGCACGCCGTAATGCTCGAGCTCATAGACGGCGGCCGGCGCCTCGCGCACCATGTATTCCATGGCGTCGACGTCGCCCAGCCAGTCTGAGCCCTTGACCGTGTCGTACATGTGCCACTGCCAGGAATCTGGGCCCATGTTGGAGAGCGAGGCGGCGATGCCGCCTTGCGCCGCGACCGTGTGCGAGCGTGTCGGAAACACCTTGGTGATGCAGGCGGTGCGCAGCCCCTGCTCGGCCATGCCGAGCGTGGCGCGCAACCCGGCGCCGCCGGCGCCGACGATCACCACATCGAATTTGTGATCGACAAAGGTGTAGGCCGAAGCCGTGCTGGCTGTGTTTGCGCTGGCCAAGACGTCAGCCTCCGAATGCGAGTTTGAGCAGAGCGAAGAGCGAGGCGACGCCGACTGCTATTGAGAAGAATGTGTTGAGGGCGATCAGCGCCAGCTTCATGCCCTCGCCATGCACATAGTCCTCGATGATGACCTGCATGCCGATCCGCATGTGGTAGAGCGCAGAAATCAGCACCAACGACAGCACCAGCGCCACGAAGGGGTTCGCGAGCGACGCCCGCACTTCAGCATAGCCGTGGCCGTTGAGGGCGATCAGGAAGCCGACGAAGAACAGGATGAGCGGGATATTGGCCACCGCCGTCAACCGCTGGCGCCAGAAATGGCCGGTACCCTCACGCGCCGAACCAAGGCCGCGAACCTTCCCGAGCGGCGTGCGCATGTCCGAATTCTTTGCGGTCATCAGAGTGCCCCCCGCGCCATGTAGCCCGCGATCCAGATCAATAGCGTCAGCACGATCGAGCCGGCGAGCGTTGCCCATGCGATCCTCGAGGCGGTGTGTTTTTCGAGCCCGGCGCCGGTGTCCCAGACGAGATGGCGCAACCCGCCCAGCATGTGGTGCATCAGCGCCCAGGTGTAGCCGAACAGGACCAGCCGGCCGAGCCAGGAGCCGAAGGCCCAGTTGACCCAGTCGAACGCAGCCTGCGAACTCGACGCAGCGATCAACCAGGCCGCCACCAGGAGCGTGCCGAAATAGAGCGCGCCGCCGGTGATGCGATGGATGATCGACATCGTCATCGTGATCGGGGGCCTGTAGATCGTCAGGTGCGGCGAAAGCGGCCGTTCACGTCTGGCAATTGCGCGGGTGGCTGGTGATTTGCTCATGGCTCCCCCAGATCGGCGTTCCTGAGCCGCGAAGGATGCGGCTTTTGCCGCCACGACATAGGGCCTCGGATAGCGGGTTTCTAATGCGCTTTTTGCACCGCGTCAAAGCCGGAAAATCGTTTTGGAAACGTCATTTAGTCTGACAAAACGGGGAAATTCAGCTTCAATCGATTAGCGGCCGATCTGCAGCCGGCGCAACGTCGCTGCGGTGCAATAAATCCGTTATCTTTTGCAGCTCTGCGGCGTGGACCCCTTCTTCATCACCAGCGCCTCGCGACCGTCGATCACGATTGCGTCATGCGTCGCCGCTTCCTGATAGCGGCTGGTCTGGTTGGCGGGCGACGCTGGAAACACTTCGGCCGAGCCATCCGGCCCGAGCACGCGCAGCGACGAGCCGAGATTTTGGATGGTGATCATGCCGCCGTCGCCGCACCTGTAGGTGGCCGTTCCGACGCCGGCTCGCGGCATGGTCAAGTCGGTGGTGATTTTGGTTGCGGGTGGCGAAGCTGTTGTCGATGTCTTGGGCGTTGCGGCAGCTCCAGCCCCGGGAGCGACGGGTTGGCTGCTTGGAACGGGCGAGACTGTTGGCGATAAAGTATTCGCCGCCTTCGGCACGCCGTCCTGCGGCACGCAGGCCGCAGCCGCAAGAAGCAGCGGAACAACGAGCGACACCCAAATCGCGCGGCCAAACATCATGTGCTGCCCCTTTCGTGCGCGGCACGCTAGCCACGCAATGCGCCAAGATCAAGCTCGCCTGGGTCGGCTGGGCCGGGACGGGGCGATGGACGGAGTGGAAGCCAAGGCGCCGAAATTAACCATGTTCATTAAGTTCCCCTCCTGAAGCCTGTCTGCCCCTTAACAAAGGTTAAGAAAGGGTTAATTTCCGATTCGCACGACGTTTGCAGGGCGATCCCGAGGGTCGCACCGTCCAAGGGAGAGCGACATGCGTTCGAATTCAGTGCGGGCAGGCCTGGCGGTCGCGACGCTGGCTGCACTTGCCACCGCCATTGCTGTGCCGGCCGAAGCCGGCCTGCGCCATCACGACCGCGTCTATGCCGATTCCTTCGGCAATCTCGTCATCGACAGCGCCGCCGGCTACAAGCGCATCATCGTCGGCGAGGGCCGGCACGCCAAGCAGCTCTCGAACTTCACCGGCGCCGGCCAGCCAGATGTCATCTACGATTCCGACGCTGCCGGCGCCCCGGGCTGCTACCAGCCGCCGGTCTTCATCAAGGGCCGTTCCTATATGTACGGCCTCTCCGACGGCGAGATGCCCAACCTCAGCCCCTGCCGCTGACCGCCGCCGTGAACTGCTGGCGCGCGGTCCCGAGCGAGACGCGCACGCAGTCGCGGCCGGCATTCTTGGCTGCGTAAAGCGCTTCGTCGGCGCGCCGCAGCAGATCTGAAAAATCCTCATCCACGGCAAGCTCGGCGACGCCGAAGCTCGCGCTGCAGCGATGATCGGCGGGCAGGCCTTCGATCGGCAGGCCGCCAAAGGCGCTGCGCGCGCCTTCCGCGAACAATCGCGCGGCAGCGAGATGGGTACCGGGCAGGATGATGGCGAATTCCTCGCCGCCGATGCGGCCGGCGACGTGATGCTAGGCCGCCGCCTCGCGCAGCAAGCCTGCGAAGGTCTCGATGACACGATCGCCGCAGGCATGGCCGTAGCTGTCGTTAATCCTCTTGAAGTGGTCGAGGTCGGCGATGACCAGCGCCACCGGTACGCCCCGGCGCACCGCATCCCGCAACGCCAGCTCGGCATGGCGTTCGAAACCGCCGCGGTTGAGGAGCCGCGACAGCGTGTCCGTCTCCGATTTCGACATCGCCTCGGCCAGCACGTCGCGCACCAGGATGGCGAGCGCGAGCAGCGCCAGCGCCAGACCGAACACGGTGCCAAGCGACTGCGACACCAGCGCATAACCCGTCTGCACATAGGATTGCGGATTGGCGCCCCAGCCGCCGAGCGCGCCGGCGATGAAAGGCTTTGATGCGAACTGCAGGGCGCTCGCCGCGAGCACGAGCATCAGGAGGTGATCGAGCCGCTCGAGCCGCTGCCTGGAGGACAGCACGATGCCAAGCGCGGTGCACTGCATGGCCGCATAAGGAAGCTGATAGGCCAACATGCGGGTGAGCGAGTATCGCGGCAGGTCCTGCACCAGATAGACGGCGGCCGAGGCCACGGCCAGGAAGACCAGCATCGGCGCCCAGGGCGGCGTCACGCCATATTTGTGGGCAACCCCGCCGTTGAAAGCGATGGTTGCGCCGAGGAAGACAGCGAAGGCCATGACAACCGGCAGCCGGGCATCGGCAAAAGCGGGGATACTGAACTCGATGGCAAAATAGGCCATGCCGAGCAAATAGCCGAAAGCCAGCCAGCGCGCCGACACACGCCCGACGTCGTGGACGGCGATCGCCGCGAAGGCCGCGGCCAACAGCCCGGCGACGAGCAGATTGATCACCAGGATGAAATCAGCGCTGCCCATGTTCCCTTCGAAGCCCCCCGGGCAGAAAACCATCGACGGGCGAAAAACACGTTAACGTCCGTCGCCTTCGGGCAGTGATGTTGGCTGTTGTCAGGTGCTCTGGAGCCTGCGATTTTCAGCCGACGCTCACCGCTTCGGGCACGAAGGCGGTTTCGGGGCGCTCGTAGGAAAGGCGGACGCTGTCGCGGCCATTCCTCTTGGCCTTGTAG
>NZ_RZSV01000319.1:0-5113 GCF_004023205.1 Mesorhizobium sp. M1A.F.Ca.IN.020.03.2.1
TCTTTGGTCGCCCCTGCCAGAGCAATCCCGTGCTGGGGATGCTCGCCCGCCACTATGACTGCGATGTCTATCCGGCGCGCTGCGTCAGGCTGCCGGGAAACCGTTTCCGATTGGAAATCGAAGACAAGCTCGACTTGCCGCGCACCGAAACCGGCAGCGTCGATGTTCACGCCACCGCGCAGCTGCTCGCCGACGTCGTTGAGCGCTGGGTGCGCGAGGATCCCGGACAGTGGATGTGGTTCCACAAGCGCTGGGAGATGAGCGGCCGGCGACGTAAGCGGCGTGAGCGGGCCAAGATCAGCTAAAGCGGCCCAGAACGTTCAGATCGCTTTCGTCTGGATCAAACGCTAAACCGCTAGGAGATAACTTTCTGCTAGCCGTGTTGCGTGCCATGCGCAACGAAGGGCCGCGAGGACTAAGTCCACGCGGCTCCAGGTTCTGCTGTCTCAAAGCGGAGCGGGGATGGTGAAGTTCGGCCGGAACGTATCCATCGTGGCACCGTTGCGATCCTCGGAAAGCAGTGTGTCCGAGCCGAAGCTTGCCCGCAGGCCAACCACGTATTTGTGGATGTTCACGCTGCCTGAAGCCTCCGAGATGGTCAGGTGATCCAACTGGTAGCGCCCGAATACCGACCACGGCGTCCCATCGAACCTGTATGTAGCCTGCAAGGCGGCTGTGACAGTATCGAGGTGGCCACCATCCGCGGAAAGCCTCGAGAACCCGAGTTCGCCATCGAAACGGAGATTGTCCTGGGCGAAGAAGCGCACCACTCCACGGCCGCCCCAGTTGTCCAAATGCTCCGAAAAGCCGCTGGCCCGCAACTGGCCATAATAAATTTGGCCGTAGATCGTCACGTTGCCGAAATAGGCCTGTGCCTCCGGGCCGACGGTGAAAGTGTAAAGGTCTGCGTCACCGATGCCGTTATCGCCGCCAAATCCGTTTATCGTAGCAAATCCACCCAGCGCATATGAGCTCGGATCACGCCAGTAACCGTGGATCGCACCGCCGTAGCTGTAGATGTTCGTGCCTTCGACCCAAAGCGAATCGATCACCGCGTCGGTCTGGATGTTCCAGCGGGCGTCGATCGGGAAATTCACCCGAACGGCGCCGCCGGCAGTCGTGCCATCCGAGTCGTCCCCGGGGGTCGCGAAATAGAGACCTCCGAGATAGATTTCGCCATAACCTGATATATGCGGCTGCGCGAGTTCCTGGTCCAGAAGAACGGGTGCATCGGCAGCAAAAGCCGAGGTTGCGGTTGCCGCGATCGCAGCGCTCAATAGAAATCGATACATTAAAGTCCCCAAGCAGCCAGAACAACGCTTCGTACTTACCACTGCGCCGTCATGCAAACCAGCTCCGGCGATGCTCACGCTAGTATAAGCTGCTTGTTTTTGAAGCATGTGCGGCATTGCTGCAACGCTCCGAGCAGGCGCAGCCATCAAATGCTGCCTGCGGCCTAGGCAGCCCTCTCCGGCCCGTTTCAATCGGTGACGACGATTCGCGTGTTGCCGTAGCCGGCTTCCTTCACCATCGAATAGAAAGTCGCGGCATTGGCCGTATGCAGGCGCACGCAGCCATGCGAGGCCGGACGCCCGAGATATTTCACGGCGCCGGTGCCGTGAATGGCGTAGCCGCCGCGGAAGAACACCGAATACGGCATCGGCGAATTGTCATACTTGCGCGAGTACCACATCCGCGCGGTCCATTGCGGCCGGTAGCTGCCGCGCGGTGTGAAGTAGCCCCTTCGGGCCGTCGATACATTCCAGCGATACAGCACCTGGCCGTATCTGCTGACGGTCATCGTCTGCGTCGAGACGTCGATATTGGCGACCAGCGAAGCCGCCCGGCTTGCGATCGAAGTGCCGAGCAACGTGGTTGCCAGCACGGCCGCCATGAGGCTGGATTTTTTCATGCGATGAACCCCTTCGATTGCCCCCTGCCATCACGTGGTCTCTTTTCCATCATTTTCGCCGGCAGGTGCGTTAAGTACCACACACTCCTTGACAAATTCGCCAATTCGATTTCGCGAATTTGAATGATTTCCCGTCATAGTTGCTGGGCCGCCGCCCACTCTCAACGGTTTAAGCGCGAGCCTGCCCTCAATCATTGTCCGGCAACCGCGAAAGGCAGCTTGCAAAAGCGCCGCGTTGCTTCTTCAATCAGCAGGATGAATGAACGACTCCTCCGGGCCGTCGATGACCGGGTCGACGACCTGATCGCGCTGACCGCCGAGCTCATCCGCTTTCCGACCGTCAATCCGCCCGGCGAGGCCTACCGGCCATGTGCCGAGTATCTTGGCGCACGCCTCAAGAAGCTCGGCTTCGAAACCGGATTCATTCGCGCAGAAGGCACGCCCGGCGACACCGACCGCTACCCGCGCGTCAATGTCGTCGCCCGCTTCGACGGCCGCTCGCCCGGTGCCTGCGTCCATTTCAACTCGCATATCGACGTGGTCGAGGCCGGCGAAGGCTGGACCGTCGATCCTTTCGCCGGCCTGGTGAAGGAAGGTAGGGTCTACGGCCGCGGCGCCTGCGACATGAAAGGCGGGCTGGCGGCTTCTGTCATTGCCGCCGAAGCCTTCATGGAGGTCTATCCCGACTTTCCCGGCGCCATAGAGATATCCGGCACGGTCGACGAGGAATCCGGCGGGTTCGGCGGCGTCGCCCATCTGGCGAAGCTCGGCTATTTCTCGAAGCCGAAGGTCGACCACGTCATCATCCCCGAGCCGCTGAACAAGGACCGCATCTGCCTTGGCCATCGCGGGGTCTGGTGGGCCGAGATCGAGACCAAGGGCGAGATCGCGCATGGCTCGATGCCGTTCCTCGGCGACAACGCGGTGCGCCATATGGGTGCCGTCGTGCAGGCCTTCGAGGACGAGCTTTTCCCGGCGCTCGACCGCAAGGTGACGCGCATGCCGGTGGTGCCCGAGGGCGCCCGGCGCTCGACCATGAACATCAATTCCGTCCATGGCGGCCAGACCGAGGATTTCCGGCCGGGACTGCCCTCGCCCAACGTGCCGGATTCCTGCCGGCTGACCATCGACCGCCGCTTCCTGCTCGAGGAAGACCTCACCACCGTCAAGGGTGAAGTCACCGGCATCCTCGACCGGCTGAAGCGCGAGCGAGAAAAGTTCGACTACGAGATCCGCGACCTGATGGAGGTGCTGCCGCTGATGACCGAGCGCGACGCGCCGGTGGTGAAAGCCGTCGCCAAGGGCATCATGGAAATCTTCGACCGCGAGCCGGAATACGTCATTTCGCCCGGTACCTACGACCAGAAGCATGTTGCCCGCATTGGCCAGATCTACGACTGCATCGCTTATGGCCCCGGCATCCTCGATCTCGCGCATCGGCCGGACGAATGGGTGAGCATCGCCGACATGGTGGACGCGGCCAAGGTGATGGCGATCGGCCTCGACGTGCTGCTGCGCGGTACGACCGGCTGATCGGGAAAAACATTTCGCTTGGCGCCACCCGGCAGCACGAAACGCAATTTACTCACAGGCCAAATCACGCTTCTATCCGCTGGGCTTGTCCGTTTGACCGCATGGGAGTTCGGCAATGAGATTGTGGAAGACCATTTTGGCCGCCGCTGTGCTTACTTTCGCGGCCGCCACGTCGGCATTTTCGGCCCGTACCGACCTCGTCATCGGCATTCCGCTCGAACCCCCGCATCTCGATCCGACCGCGGGCGCCGCCGCCGCCATCGACGAGGTGCTCTACGCCAATGTCTTCGAAGGTCTCACCCGCATCGGTCCGAACGGCGAGGTGATCCCCGACCTTGCCGAAAGCTGGACCATCTCGGATGACGGCAAGATCTACACTTTCAAGCTGCACACCGGCGTGAAATTCCACGACGGCAGCGATTTCAGCGCCGACGACGTGAAATTCTCTCTCGACCGTGCCCGGGCCGACAATTCGGTCAACGCCCAAAAGGGGCTGTTCGCGCAGATCGACAAGGTCGATGTCGTCGATCCGGCGACGGTGAAGGTCACGCTGAAAAACCCGCAAGGCTCCTTCCTGTACAATATGGGCTGGGGCGACGCGGTGATGGTGTCGCCGAAATCGGCCGACACCAACAAGGAAAAGCCGGTCGGCACCGGCCCCTTCAAGTTCCAGAACTGGGCCAAGGGCTCGTCGATCACGCTTGTGAAGTCGGATAATTACTGGGGTGCCCCGGTTGCGCTCGACAAGGTCGAGTTCCGCATCGTACCCGACGCCGCCGCCGCCGTGCCGGCGCTGCTTTCGGGCGACATCCAGGCCTTCCCCTTCTTCGATCCCGACAGCGTCTCTCAGGTCAAGGACGATCCGCGTTTCAAAGTGGTGATCGGCTCCACCGAAGGCGAGACGATTCTTTCGATCAACAACAAGAAGCCGCCCTTCGACAAGCTCCAGGTGCGCCAGGCCATCTCCTTCGCGCTCGACCGCAAGGCGATCATCGACGGCGCCTCGGCGGGCCTGGGAGTGCCGATCGGCTCGCATATGTCGCCCGCCAACAAAGACTATGTCGACCTCACCGGCCTCTATCCGCACAATGTCGACAAGGCCAAGGAACTGCTGAAGGAAGCCGGCCTAGAAAAAGGCTTCAAGGCGACGCTGAAGCTGCCGCCGCCGTCCTATGCGCGGCTTGGCGGCGAGATCATCGCGTCCGAGCTGCGCGATGTCGGCATCGATCTGGAGATCATCCCCGTCGAATGGGCGCAATGGCTGGATCAGGTCTTCACCAAGAAGGACTACGACCTCACCATCGTCTCCCACACCGAGCCGAACGACATCGATATCTATTCGCGCAAGGACTATTACTTCAACTACGACAACCCGGCCTTCGATGCCATCATCGCCAAGCTCAACCTGACCTCGGACGAGGCGAAGCGGAAGGAGCTGCTGGCAGAGGCGCAGAAGATCCTCGCCGACGACGCCGTGGTCGGCTTCCTTTACGAGCTGCCGAAGGTCGGGGTCTGGGACGCGAAGCTGCAGGGCCTGTGGGAGAATGCACCGATTCAGGCCAATGACCTTACCAAGGTGAAGTGGACGGATTGACGCCGGCGCGGTCGCCTGATCGCCTCCCATGGCCACCTATCTCCTCAAGCGCCTCATCATCGCGACCATCACGC
>NZ_RZSV01000031.1:0-35521 GCF_004023205.1 Mesorhizobium sp. M1A.F.Ca.IN.020.03.2.1
GATGGCGAGATTGGGCCCGCTCATGGCGGCGATCTTTGCCGGCTTCCTGCTCATCGGCCTGGCGCTGCCCGTCCTGCCGCTGCATCTGCATGACAGGCTCGGCTTCGGCCCGTTCGCCGTCGGGCTGGTGACGGGCAGCCAGTTCGTCGCCTCGCTGCTGTCGCGCATTGGTGCCGGAAACTATGCTGATCTGCGTGGCGGCAAGCGCGCCGTCGTGGTCGGCCTTGTCGCCGCCGCGCTGGCCGGGCTTATCTATCTCGGCTCGCTGGCCTTGCTCGCTCAGCCGACCGCGTCCGCGACGGTGCTCTTCGTCGGCAGGGCCGTGCTGGGCGCGGCCGAGAGCTTCATCATCACCGGCGGCGTCGCCTGGGGCCTGGCGCTTGCCGGCGGACAGAACTCCGGCAAGGTCATCGCCTGGATCGGCATGGCAATGTTCGCGGCGCTGGCGCTCGGCGCGCCGATCGGGTCCGCGCTCTATGAAGCCGGGGGCTTCGCCGCGATCGCTCTTGCCACAATGGTCCTGCCCCTTGCAACACTGCTCGCCACTCTACCGATGCGCCGCGTCAAGGCCGCCGGCAGCGCCGCGCGGCAGTCCTGGACGAGCGTCGCGCAAGCGGTCTGGCTTCCGGGCGTCGGAGCAGCCCTCAGCAGCCTCGGCTATGGCGCGATCCTGTCCTTCGCAG
The DNA here is from genome assembly GCF_004023205.1 of Mesorhizobium sp. M1A.F.Ca.IN.020.03.2.1. NCBI lineage: Bacteria > Pseudomonadati > Pseudomonadota > Alphaproteobacteria > Hyphomicrobiales > Phyllobacteriaceae > Mesorhizobium > Mesorhizobium sp. M1A.F.Ca.IN.020.03.2.1. The sequence goes on from NZ_RZSV01000031.1 coordinate 684, forward strand.
CGCTGCTCTTTGCCGAGCGCGGCTGGCATCCGGTGTGGCTTCCCTTCACCGCCTATGCGGCATCGCTGATCGCGGCAAGGCTGTGCTTCGGCCACCTGCCGGACAGTCTCGGCGGCGCCCGCGTCGCCGCCATCTTCGTGGTGGTCGAGGCGGCGGGCCTTCTATCGATCTGGCTGGCGCCGGGGCCGCTCGTCGCGGTAATCGGAGCGGGCCTGACCGGGCTCGGCTACTCGCTGGTCTATCCGGGCCTCGGCACCGAGGCGGTCGCCCATCTCCCCGCAAGCAGCCGCGGCCTTGCCATGGGACTCTACACCGTCTTTCTCGACGTGGCGCTCGGCTTCGGCAGCCCGGCGCTCGGCCTGATCGCCGCGTCCGCCGGGCTGCGGTTCGTCTTCCTCGCCGCCGCCGCGGCGGCACTTCCGGCTTTGGCCATCGCGCTCTTGCTTCGCCGCAGGTCAGCCCGGGCAAGGATGTAACGGAAAGCGCGCCGCCGCTAAGCCGTCTCTGCAGGTCGTCAGATCGGCTCTTCGGTCAGCCTCAGTGCCGGGGCACTTCGGCCCACAACCGGGCGGCAAAGCCGCGCTTGTCGAGCACCCAGGTCTCGCCGGTCACCACCGCCTTGCCGTCCAGACATTTGTAGGAATAGAGCGCGTCGTGACCGGTCGCGAAGGCTGGCACGACGTCGGCATTCGGGTTGGTCCTGCAGAATTCGTCCGCGCCGGGATTGTCGCGCGCGGCGTTCATTTTGGCGCAGGGCAGGTTTGCCCCGACGAAGCAGGCCAGCACCTTGCCGTTCATGCAGCGGTAGTTGGCCTGCGCCTGCAGTTCCGATTCCGCCGGCGCGCCCTTGGCGTCCGGAAAGAGCTTCCTGAACGCCTTGACCGTGCCGCCGTAGAGCTCGTGCGAGTAGGCGCGGATCGTATCGTCGTTCTTCACCTGGCGGCACAGTCGATGGAGATTTTGGCCCTTCGCCGCGCTGCCTGAAGCGAGGACCGGGAAGGCGGATGCCGCAAGCAGCACCGAAACGAAAACGCCGATGGTCGAAAGGCAAAATGCACGCATTTTGAACTCCTCGGGAAGGGCGCGCGGCCATTGCCAGCGTCGCGCATGGGATGCCGGCAACCTCCCGCAGCTTGACCGCTGCGATGCCGGGAAGCAATGGGGGTCGCTCGTGACGAGCGGGCGTCGCCAACCTCTGGAACCAAGGCTGTCCCCACGGGTTGAGTTCGGTCGGCCGAGGTCGCAAGGCGTGCAAGCGGCACTTATGGAGGGCCCGGCTTTGAGCATTGTCGAGAGCATCAAGAAAGCAGCGGAGAAGCTGACTGGGATCGCAAGACCGGGCACGTCCAGGCTCGCGGATCTGGTAAGGCAGAGGAAAGCCAATGCGTTCCGCTTCAAGGACGACGGCCTGGTTCCGAACCATCCGTCGTGGCCGCTGATCGTTTACCGCGGCGCCGTGACGTTGCCGGACGATCTCGATCCGGCAGCCGTCTTCGAGGAGCTATTCAAGGCGAATGGCTGGGGCGGCAGCTGGCGCAACGGCATCTACGACTATGTCCACTACCACTCGCGCATCCATGAGGTGCTGGGCATTGCGCGCGGCACGGCCAAGGTGCGCTTCGGCGGCGACAAGGGCCGCGCGCTCACGGTCAAGGCCGGCGACGTCGCGGTCCTGCCGGCCGGCACCGGTCACCAGCGGCTCTCGGCTTCCGACGATTTCCTCGTCGTCGGCGCCTATCCGCCCTCCGGCACCTATGACGAATGCACCAAGCCCGAGCAGCACGCGGAAGCGCTACGCATGATCCCGAAGGTGAGCCGGCCGCGCAACGACCCGGTCTATGGCCGCGACGGACCATTGCTGAAGGCGTGGGGCGAACGCTGAATGCAAGCATCCATCAAGCGTGGCCATCCCCACCTGCGCCTTCAACAAGAAACAGCGGCCGCCGATTTGCAGGCGTAGCGGCGCGCTTTCGCCTACGGATATTGCGTCTTCGTCGGCGCGTAGGTTGCCGGATCGAAATCCAGCTCCTTGGGCAACGGCTGGCTGGAGCATTGCAGGTGCACCTGGCGGGCAAGAAGCCGTCGCTGTTGCTGCTCATGCTCCTTCACGGCTGCCACCATCCCCATGCTGTACGGGCCGAGCAGCACGCCAAAACCCCAGCCGGGGTGCTCCTTTTCGCGCGCGTCGTAGTCCGAGGCCGCAATGCGGGCCTGCTGGCAGTCCGGCGAGGCCCATTTCGGGTCCTGCTGCGACAGCTTCGCTCCGTAGTCGACCGGAGAGGTCACGCATCCAGCCAGCGCCGCGCTGAGCGCGAGGATCATTGCGATTCGCATCCGCAAGCCTTTCCTAATGTGCGGGCGAGAAAACACACACGGAGGCTTCGGGCAAGCATCCGTCGACGGGAACCAAAATCGCTTTCGAGCTGCAACCGGCCTGCGGGACGCGCGTTGTCGAAGCAGCTTACCTCATGGAGCCCACACCAATGCCCGCCAAGCGTTTCTCTCAGCCCGTCGCAATCTTCGTCGGGCTCGGCTTTCCGCGCGAGATAAACACCGTCTTCGAGGCCTATCAGTTTCTCGACGAATGGACGGGCAGCCGCAGCCCGACCTACGCAACGACCCTCGCGCTGTGCCGGGCGGCGGTCGCGGGTGAACAGGATGCCGAAGCCGCACGCGTCGCCTTCGAAGCGTTCGCGAGGTCGCGCGGCATTCTCGCTGCCGAAGCAATGGAACTGGCCGCGGCGCGTGCCGCGCAGGAATGGATGGCGGCGTGATCGATCGCTATCGATCTGTCAAAACTTCCGGCTGACATAAGGCGAACCGCCGAGGCCGAACCGCCACTGCGCCTCCACGCCCTTCGTGATGCCGATCCTGCGTCCGCTCAGGATGGCGGCCGCGTTGGTTTCCGAGGCGGCAAACTCGAAGGGCGGCGCGATGAGCGACAGGCCGTTATGCGAGCCGTCGACACCCATCGCCTGGCAGAGCTTGCCCGGGCCGGAGCAGAGCAGCCTGTCATCGTCGGTTCCCCGCCTTTCGCGCATGGCGGCGATGCCGGACTGCGGCTGGATCGCGCGGATCAGCACCGCGCTGCCCGGCAGGCACACCGCATTCAGGCACCAATGCAAGCCGTAGGAGCGATAGACATAGGCCGTGCCGGGGGCGCCATACATCGGCGCGTTGCGCGGCGTGCGGCCGCGATAGCTGTGCGAGGCCGGATCGTCGGGGCGATAGGCCTCGGTCTCGACAATGATGCCGCCGACGCCGGCGAGGCCGAGCCGCGCGCCGATCAAGGCGCGCGCCACCGTGACGGCTTCGCGCGCGAAGAAATTGTGGTGCTGGTCGGCGTGAGTGCTAGGCGGCATGGCGGTCAACGCTCGTCAGATAGCCATAATCATCCTGCGGCACTGGCCCATCGCGCGTTCGCTGGCGACGCTGGCCGGGTGCCGTTCGATGGCGCGGTGGACCACGTTCTCCAGGAGCGTCTCGATGAGCGCCGCCGCATCGCGCAGATCGAGGTCGGGCGCGATCTCGCGCCGGTGCCGCGCCAGCTGGTTTTTGATGATCCGGTCGCCGACCTCGCGGACCTTTTCCGCGCGATAGCGCCGCGCCAGCGAAGAACCCCAAGCGGGTTCCGCGCGGCTATTGCCTGCGCTGCCGTGCCGGGATTCAAATCCTCGGACCTGCCGAACGATCGACGGCCCTGCTCGCGACGGCAAACACAATCCGCGCCAAGGCAATCCCAATGAGCCCGGCCGCCGCTTTCACGAGCGCATCCTGGAGCCGGGCATGCCGGCCGGGATCGACCGCCTGCAGCAATTCCAATAGGCCGGCCGCGGCGCAGACAAACAGCATTGCGTGCATCAGGCGGGCGCGGAATCCGAAGGCCAAGGCAAGGCCGAACAGGGCATAGGCCAGTGCGCGTTCCATGTTCGCCTCACCGAGATGCGGGCGCATTTGGACGGGTGAGAGGGTGGCAAACGTGATGGCCGCCAGCAGCACGAGGGCGGTAAGACGGGAGATCGAGGTCATTCCCCGCTCATACAAGCGGCAAGCCGGCATAACAATACAGGGCGCTACGCGGCACACGCAAACCGCCAGCGAAAGCTGTCCGGCCGGCCCTGCGCACCGTCTCAGTTCAGCGTTTCATGGAAAAGGTGAACTGCCCTGTCTCTCTGGACCGACGCAATTCCGGCCGGAGAATGCGCCTCCTTTCCAGCCCGCTCACCCCAGCAGATTGCGCGCCGCGCGCATGAAGATCTTCGAACCGATCGGGATCAGGTCGTCCGGGAAATCGTAGTCGGGATTGTGCAGCGCCGGGTAGCGCTCGCCGGCGCCGAGGAAGAACATCGCCGACTTGGCGCTGTGGCCGAAGATGCCGAAATCCTCCGAGGCGCGCATCGGCAAGGCTTCCTCGCCGCGCGACACGCCTTCCTCGTCGAGCGCGCGCTCGAGATGCTGCACAGCGTCCGGCGCGTTGACGCTGGCCACGAAAATCTCGTGATAGTCGTGGCGGACGGAAAGGCCGTGTTGGGCGGCGATTCTTGCCGCCAGCGCCTCCGCCGCTGCAACCAACTCCGCCATGCGCTCGTCGCGGCGGGTGCGCAGGGTCGCCCACACCTCGGCGTAGCCGGGCGCAATGCCGAACACCGCTTCGCCCATCGAGCAATGGGTGACGGTGACCATAGCGAAATCGTCGTCGGCAAAGGTGCCGCGCCCGAGCGCCGGCAATTGAGGCATCAACTCACTGACCGCCAGCATCGGCGAGCTGCCGGTCTCGGGCATGGAGGAATGCGCGGTCTTGCCTTCGAGCACGATCCGCATGCCGCGCGAGGCGCAGTTCACGACGCCGGGTTTGAGCCGCACTTCGCCGAACGGCACGCCCGGCAGATTGTGCAGCGAGAAGGCGAAGTCAGGGTGGATCTCGGAAAAGCGCGGATCGGCGACGACGCGCGCCGCGCCATTGCCGGTCTCTTCCGCCGGCTGAAACATCAGCACCACGCGGCCACGCGCCGGCCTCTGGCGCCCGAACTGGCGGCCGAGCGCAGCCAGGATCGCTGTGTGCCCGTCATGGCCGCACATATGCGACTTGCCCGGCACCTGCGAGGCATGCGCGACGCCCGAAAGCTCATGGATCGGCAGCGCGTCGAGCTCGGAGCGAAACAGCACCGTCGGCCCGGCTTGCCCGCTGTCATAGACCGCCGCCACGCCATGGCCGCCGAGCCCGGTCAGCACCTTGTCCGGCCCGGTATCGGCGAGGAAGTCGACGACCTCCTTCGCCGTATTCTCCTCTTCGTTGGAGATTTCCGGCTGCCGATGCAGCTTGCGCCGCCATTCCGTCAGCTCGACCAGGTCTCGGTTGGTCAGGGTCACGTTCGTCTCCGCGTGGTTTGCAGCTAACACAAACACAATAGGGTTCTGCTCGCGCCGTGCCATGCCGATCAATTCAAATAGTCCATGGGCGAATTCGCTGACGCAGCTTGACACATCCAGCGACTATCCCAACGATTTCCGTTGCCAAAGCTCAAAGCGCTACTAGTCGCGGCGCGCTTGGTCGGGGCGTAGAAATGAGCGGTGCGGGCGAAAACCTCGATCTAAAGGAAATCAACGCAATTCGCGCCTTGCTGGCGTCGAAGCCGCGGCCGGTGGGCTGGGACGAACGCCGGGCGCGGCTCGACGAGGTCGGCTCGTCCTCGCCGGTCGCGGCCGATATCCGATGCGAGGCGGTGACTTTCAACGACCTCGCGTCCGAGTGGTCCTTGGCGCCCGGGTCCGACACGGACAAGGTGCTGCTCTTCTTCCATGGTGGCGGTTACTGCTCCGGCTCGATCACAAGCCATCGTCGAATGGTGACAGAGGCCGGCCGGGCAATGAGAATGCGCACGCTTGCGGTCGGCTATCGGCGCGCGCCGGAACATCCCTTTCCCGCGCAGCACGAAGACGCGCTCGCGGCGTGGCGCTTCCTCGCCGAGCAAGGGATCGCGCCGGATCGCATCGTTGTCGGCGGAGACAGTGCCGGCGGCAATCTCAGCCTGTCACTGGTCGGCCGGTTGCGCGCGGCGGGCGAGCGATTGCCGGGCTGCCTTTGGCTGGTCTCGCCCTGGACGGATCTTTCGATGTCCGGCACGACATTGTCAGCCAAGGACGCGATCGACCCCATCATCCACCGGGCCTATCTGGAGGAACTGGCGGGCGCCTATGTTCCCCATGGTGTGGATCGGCGCGATCCGCTGATCTCGCCCTTGTTTGCCGATCTGACCGGATTTCCTCCAATGCTGATCCAGGTCGGTTCCGCCGAATCGCTGCTGTCGGACGCGACGCGGCTCGCCGAGGCCGCCGGCATAGCGGACGTCGAGGCACGCCTCGAAATCTGGCCGCATATGATTCATGCCTGGCCGGTCTGGAATGCGCAATTGAGCGCCGGACGGCGCGCGCTTCTGAGCGCGGGCAGCTTTGCCCGCGAATTTGTGTAGCCACCGGCGGCCAGGCAGGATTGGCATGTTCCCGACCTGACCGCTTTGATGCCGCGCCTGGCAGCTCGATGTCCCGCCCACTCGCGCCCTGCATTTCGACCATTCAGGTAGAGCTTTGGTTCGCGTGTGAGTTCGCCGAGCCCGGCTCGTCGACGCGAAGTTGTCGGCCGCGAGCCGCTAAGCCTTGAAGCTGAACAACCGGAATAGGTTCGAAGGACTCCTGTAGTGCTCACGCACCTCGCGGAAGCCGGCCCGCCGGCCAAGATTCCGCCAGGAAGACGCCGTCTCAGGGTAATCCATGCTATGCACGTGGGTGGCGAGCAGCAGCCATTCGAGGCTGCTGAGCGCTGAAAAATCTTTGCGCTGCCGTTCCCATCGTCTCATCCAGCCGGCCCGGCTCTCCCACATTTTGCATGTGTTCTCGTAGACCAGAAGTGTCCCGGATGGGCCGACAAGGCGCCGCAGCTGGTGCATGACCTCGAGTTTTTTGTCGAAGCGTAAATGGTGCAAGGACAGGCCGATCCAGGCGAAGTCGACAGGCTCCTCCGAGGCGGTCAGCCACTCTACGAATTCCCCGCGCCGCAGTTCGGCGGCGCATGACAGACCGGCGACATTGGCGGTTGCCTCATCGAGCGCTGTCCGCGACAGGTCGATGCCGACGTAGCGACCGACGGGCAAGCCCTCCAAGGCAGCCGCACTGAACGAGGCGTCTCCGCATGCAAGGTCCAGGAAAGAGAAGCCAGGGCGTTGGTTTTGCAGCAACTGGCGAAGCACCGCATAAGCTTCACGGTGAAACAGGTAGTTGTTGTCCAGAACCTTGCGATAGATGCCCCACATTTCTTGGAACAGGGCAGAGGGGGGCACGGCAACTTCGATCTTGGTGGCGGCAGTCATGGGATCGCTCCTCTCGGTCAGGAGCAATCAAGGTGAAATGCGGGCCGCTAAATGTAGCGAACCGAGGTGCTAAAACTTCCGAAAACTTCCAAAAAACGCCTCATTGCATTAGCGTGAGCTGATGGAGGAGCGGCGCTACAGTTTTGGTCCTTTCTTGCTCGATGCGGGAGCGGGAATGCTTTACCGACGCGGAGTGCCGATTTCGGTAGGCTACCGGGCCATGCTGCTTCTGGAGCGCCTGCTGCGCTCGGCCGGAGTCGTGGTCGGTAAGGACGAACTGCTCGATGCAGCCTGGAACGGACTGGCGGTCGAGGAGGGCAACCTGTCGGTGCAGATCGCCGCCTTGCGCAAGGTCCTGGGCGAGGGGCCCGACGCCTCGCATTCGATCCTGTCGGTCGCGCGCGTGGGCTACCGGCTGACCGGCGAGGTGCGGCTTGACGCAAGCGATACGCGAAACGGTGCAGCCGAAGCGGACGAGGGGCCGTCGATCGCGGTGACCCGTTTTCGCCTGATCGGCGACGATCCCGAAAAGTCCTACTTTGCCGACGGCCTGTCGGAGGACATCATCACCGGCCTGTCGCGGTTGCGAGGTCTGCATGTGCGTGACCGGAGTTCTTCCTTTGCCTATGACCCGCAGCACATCGAGCTCGATCGCCTGCGCCGCGAGCTGAAAGTCCGCTACGTCCTGCAGGGCAGCGTGCGCCAGTCCGGGCAGGCCCTGAGGATCACGGCGACGCTGAGCGATGCCAGCGCGGGTACGCAGGTGTGGGCGGAACGCTTCGATGTCGAGAGCGGCGATTTCCTGGCGTTGCAAGACCAGATCACCCACAAGGTTATGGCTTCGATCGAGCCTCAGCTTTACGAAGCCGAGCGTCTGCGCCTGCATAGCCGTCCCGCCGAGAGGCTCGACGCCTGGGGCTTTGTGATGAAGGCCATGCCCCATGTCTGGACGTGGGGATCCGAGAAAGACCTCGACATGGCCGAGGGTCTGCTCGTCAAGGCGCTTGAGATCGATCCCGATTATGCCCGCGCCAACAGCCTTCTTGCCTGGACGACCGGCGCGCGGGCAGCGCTTGGCCTGACGCCGAAACCCCGTGAGCTGTTGGCCTCCGCTTTGACGAGGGCACAAGCGGCGGTCGTGCGCGATCAGGACGATCCCTGGGCGCATCTTTCGGCCGGCTATGTTCACATGGTGTCGCGAAATTTTCGCTCGGCGGTAGACGAATTGCTGGAGGCGATCGAACGCAATCCTGGGCTCTCGCTCGCGCACTGCATTCTGGGTTCCACCTATGGCTATGGCGACATGGCGGAGGATGGCTTGCATCACCTGGCGATTGCCGCGCGGCTCAGCCCGCGGGATTTCATTCAGGCGGCGATCTTTTCCACCATGGGTATCTGCCACTTCACCGCGGGACGGTTCGATGTGGCGGCCGATCTGGAGCGCCGGGCCGTTCAGCTTCGGCCGGCTTTCGGCACCGCTTGGCGGACTTATGCGGCGACGGCTGCCCTTGCCGGCGATGTCGCCACCGCCGCCGCGGCGTTGAAGGAGGCCCTGCGGCTACAGCCGAACCTCTCGGTGGCCTGGGTCGACGAGCACCACCCCATCGTCAGGCCCGAAAAGCGCGCTCTCTACATCAGCGGACTTCGCATGGCGGGGTTGGCCTAGCTTTGGCTTCAATTGGGTCTTGGTGGTCACGTCGCAGGCCTCGCCTGGCCGATTGCGCACTGCGCCAACAAAGCCATACGATCGAACCATGCCGCACTATCCAGACGCAATGCCCCTGTCGAAGACCCTGTTCGAACGTGCCAGGAAGGTGATGCCGGGCGGGAACACGCGCACCACGGTCTTTGTCGATCCGTTTCCGATCTATGCCTCGCGAGGCGAGGGGTGCAGGGTCTGGGATGTGGACGGCAACGTCTATTACGACTGCATCAACAATTTCACCTCGATGATCCATGGCTACACGCAACCGGATGTGGCCGGCGCGGTGATCGACCAGCTGCCGTTCGGCACGGCCTTCGGTGCGCCGACGGTCAGCGAGATCGAGCTTGCCGAGCTGCTGGTCGAGCGCTTGCCCTCGGTCGACCGGATCCGCTTCGCCAACTCCGGGACCGAGGGGGTGATGATGGCCATCAAGGCCGCGCGCGCCTTCACCGGACGGCCCAAAATCGTCAAGATCGAGGGCGCCTATCACGGCTCCTACGACTTCGCCGAAGTCAGCCTTGACAGTACTCCCGCCAATTGGGGAGACATGCCGAATTCCACGCCCTATGCGAGGGGCACGCCGCGCGGGGTGCTGGACGATGTGATCGCCGTGCCGTTCAACGACAGCGAAGCGCTGCGCGCGGTCTTCGCCGCTGAGCGCGATACCATTGCCGGCGTGCTGATCGATCCCATGCCGAACCGCGCCGGCCTCATTCCGGCGCGGCAGGATTACCTGCACGCCATGGTCGAGATCGCCCATGCGGCGGGTGCCCTGGTCATCTTCGACGAGGTGATTTCCTTCCGCCTCGGCTATTCGGGCGCGCAGGGGCTGTGGGGCATCGAGCCCGACCTGACGGCGCTGGGCAAGATCATCGGCGGAGGCTTTCCCGTGGGTGCCGTCGGCGGCCGGGCCGACATCATGGCGGTGTTCGATCCGACCCAGGGCAAGCCCGCTTTGCCGCATGGCGGCACCTTCACCGCCAATCCGGTGACGATGCGCGCCGGGCTGGCCGCGATGCGGGCGCTGACCAGGGAAAGCTTTGCCCACCTCGATCGCCTCGGCGCTTTGTTGCGCGACGGCATCGCCGCCTCATTGGGCAAGCATGGTCTTGCCGGCCAATGCGTCGGCCTGGGCTCGCTCTTCAAGGTCCATTTCACGTCGCATCCCGTCACGGATTACCGCTCCGTCTATCCCGGCCAGGCCGAACGCAGGAAGCTCGATGCCTTCCACAAGGGCTTGCTTGGCCGCGGCGTCTTGTCGGCCAGCTATGGCCTGTTCGCGCTGTCGACACCGATGACCGAGGCGGACGCCCGCGCCATTCTGCAGGCGATCGACGAGACCCTGGGCGAGATCGCTCGCCAGTCCTGAGACAGGCCGACAGGAGGATCACGGATGACAGCTTCTCCTCATGTGGTGGTGATCGGCGCCGGCACGTTGGGTTTGTGCTCGGCCCTCCACCTTGTCGAACAGGGCGCGCGCGTAACCGTGCTCGAAGGCCAGTCGATCGCCTCCGGATCGAGCGGCAGGTCGGTTGGCGTGGTCGGATCGCAATTTACCGATCCGTTCGAGATCATGCTTCGCGTTCATGCGCTGCGCCGCTTCCGCCAATGGGAGAGCCAGGGGCTTGGCTTCAACCATATCGGCTACCTGCGGCTGGCGCGCACGCAGAAGCAGATGGAGCTGTTTGCAAAGTCGGTGGAACTTCAGGAAGCGGCCGGCCTGCGCTCGCGACTCTATCGTGCGAACGAACTCGCGGAACTCGTGCCGCACATCGACCCGGATGGCCTGGAGGGTGGGCTGTTCGGGCCCGACAATGGCTTCCTCGACCCTCACGAGATGTGCACTTTCCTGGCGCAGGCGGTCCGCACCCAGGGCGGCGAAATCCGTCAGTATCGCAAGCTGCTCGGGGTAAGGCGGCGAGCGCGCAGCTACACGCTGGAGACCAGCGGCGATCCGATCGATTGCGATGTCGTGGTCAATGCGGCAGGAGCCTGGGCGCCTCAGGTCGCCGAACTCTTCGGCCAGCGTCTGCACATTTGGCCCGAGCGTCACGAGGCGGTCGTCATCCATCTCGACGAGCCGCTCGGCTACACGATGCCGATGGTCATGGACCTGGTGAACGGCGAAGGCAGCGGCCTCAATTTCCGCCATGAGAAAAGCACCGAACTGATCGCCGAGATCCACAAGGTGGACTCGCTCGCGCCGGAGGATCCCGACAATTACAACGACCAGTGCGACGAACGATCGAAGGTCAGACTGGCGGAGCTTCTCCTCGAGCGGCTGCCGGACCTGCCGGGCGCGCGGCTTGGCCGGGGCTGGGCCGGCCTTTACCCCGTGACCGCCGACCATCGCCCCTTCGTCGGCCCGATCGATGCTTCCGAGCCGACATTGGTGACCGCCGCCGGCGCCGGCGGCTACGGCATCCAGCTGGCCCCGGTGATCGGGCAGATCGCGGCCGACTGGGTTCTTCACGGCGCCCCGGTTTCCGCGCCCGGCACCGAGAGCCTGCTGCCGTCGGCAGCGCGAAACATTGCTCTTAGGTGATTGAGCGATGGAGCTTGGCGGGATGTCGAAGTCCGTGTCACGCGCCTAGGAGCGCGCCGGCATTCTGCAGGCTCGAAACACTTCTTGGGCCGTCGGCGCTTCGCGCGGAACCATCGGATCGAGAGCAGGTTGGTTGTGCATCTCAGTTTGAGAGACAGTCACAGCTCAAGGGAGAACCCGATGAAACTTCCGTACAGAACCACAGCCGCCGCTGCTGCCTTGCTTTTCATGAGCTTCCCGGTCCTTGCCCAGACAAGTGCTGCGCCGGAGCCCACGCCCATTCCGCAGAAGCCCGGACCGACCGCGACACCGGAAACCAACGCCCAACCCGCAGGTCCGACGCGCGAGGTGATCCGCCAGATGATCGACGACGCGCTCCAGGAGAAGCTGCAGGAAGATCGTTCGGCTGAACAGGGACCCCGGCATGGCGGACGTTGGCACCGCGAAGACAGACAAGCGCGGCGCGACGGCGACAGAATGGCTGGCAGACCTGATCGGATGGGACCGCGCATGATGCACCGCGCCCGTATGCAGGTCATGTTCGCGATAGTGGATGCCGACGGCGACGGCGCACTGTCGCAGGGCGAAGTTCAGGATATCGTCGGCAGGATCTTCAACGCCGCCGACGAGGATGGCGACGGCAGCCTCGACCTGGACGAGCTGCAGTCGTTCATGCATGGCTCCGGTGGCGGGCGCATGCGGTAGCGGCGCCGAAGCACATCCAGCCAGAGCGAGGCATCTTGGCCGCCGCTGTCCATGGAAGCGCATATATGTGACGGCCCGGGATTGAGATATATTGCCGCCATCCTTGGGCGCTGACGTTCTTTGAACGGGGGCATGACATGCAGGCGGTGCCGATAGCTCATCCGGCCGAACAGTCCGCCGCCGCCTCGATACCTTCGCTCTCCGGCTATCCGGCCGCGGTGCTGTGCTGGCTGCTGTCGGCCGGCGTCTATATCGCGGCAAAATGGGTGGCGCCGGAAATGCCGCCCTGGGGACTCTGCTTCTGGCGGCTTGCGCTCGCCTGCGCCATCCTGCTGCCGATCGTGCATCGCCATCACGGCGCGATGATCGCGCTTCTCAAATCCCGGCCGCTGGAGATCGCCGCCGTCGGAGCGATCGGCCTGACGCTCTGCCAGGGCATGATCTACCGCGGCCTCGCCGACACCGACGCGACCACCGCCGGCATCATCATGGCGCTGTCTCCGGTCATGACGATGGTGCTCGCGCGTTTCGTGCTCGGCGAGCCGCTCGGGCTTTGGCAGGCGCTCGGCGCGGTGGTTGCGCTCGCCGGCATGCTGGTGATCGTCGCGCATGGCGACCTGGCGGCGCTGCTTCAGCTACAGTTCAACCTGGGCGAATTGTGGATCGTCGGCAGCGCGTTCTGCTGGGCGCTCTACACCGTGCTGGTGCGCCGGTCCAAATTCGGCATCGAGCTGTTGCCGCTGGTGGTGCTCCTGCTCGGCGCCGGCGCGCTCGTCGCCCTGCCTTTCCATCTGTGGGAACTGGTCAACGACGAACGCTCCGCCTTGAACGCCCATGGCTGGCTCGCGCTCGCCTATCTGGCGGGCCCGGGCGGCGCCCTGATGTACTATCTCTACAATCGCAGCGTGGCGACGCTCGGCGCCAGCCGGGCGAGCATGCTCCTCTATCTGCAGACGATGTTCGTCGCCATCCTCGCCTATCTGCTGCTCGGCGAGAGCCTGCATGACTACGATCTCCTCGGCGCCGCCTTCATCGTCGCCGGCATCGTGCTTGCCACGATGTTGAAGCCGCATGCGGCTCGCGTCGCGTAGCCCGGTGATGGCAAGTGCAAGGAGAGTTTACCGCATCGGCGCGGTCGATCGCCCATGCCCGATGTCCTTCGGGGTTCGAATGACACGGTCTGTCGACACCCTGACACGGGAGCGGCCCGGAGCCCTTGTGGGTTTGGTGGCGAAAGGCAAGGGCCACCGGGCCTAACCGGCGGGGACCTAGTACGGGGACTTCGCTAAGAGGGCACCGGCTGATAGAAATATGCGCTAATGCTAATACAATTGAAACGCATCCCTAAGGACGATGGCCAGACTGGCCAGCTTAGGTAAATATCGGCCGTGCGCTTCGCATGCTCGGCCATTCGGACGACCGAGGCCACGACAAGGCAGCGAAGCAAGCGCCTACCTGATCTGGAATCCGTGGGCCAACGGATCGCGGTCGTCCACAAAGATCGTATTGTGGCCAATAATTTGCGCCCATCCGCCGACGCTTGGCCGAATGCCTTTGAAAGGGCCAACGTCAACCTCCGCCTCGACACGGCCCTCGAAGACAGTGCCGATCAGGCTTTCCTGGCGGAAGCTGTCGCCGACTTTCAGGCGGCCCTTGCCGCGAAGTTGCGCCATGCGCGCCGACCGGATGGATCGGTGGCACAATGACAGCCCGGACGGCGATCTTGTCTGAATGAGCCTCGGATAACGCAAGGGAGAGGTCCGCAAAAGCATGGCCAAGAAGTTTGCGTTTCTCCTGGTGCGCGATTTCACTTTGTCGCCGCTGTCGCTTTTCATCGACACGCTGCGTTTGGCCGGCGACGAGGGCGATCGCAGCCGCAGGGTGGAGTTCGACTGGCAGATCGTCGGCGAGCGCGGCCTGCCGATCCGGGCGAGCTGCGGCGTCGAATTGCTGCCGACCAAGGCGATCGGCAATCCGGAGGATTTCGACAACGTCGTCGTGGTTGGAGGTCTGCTCGACACCAACCGCAATCTCAGCGCTGAAAAGGAGGCCTTCCTTCTGCGGGCCGCCGACAAGGGCGTGCCGATAACCGCGCTGTGCACGGGAAGCTTCGTGCTGGCCCGCTATGGCTTGCTGGACGGCTACAGTGCCGCCGTCAGCTGGTTCCACATCAAGGATTTTCGCGCCGAATTCCCCGATGTGAATGCGCATGCCGACAGCCTCTATTCCGTCGACCGCGGCCGCGCGACATGCGCCGGCGGCACCGGCGCGGCAGACCTTGCCGGTTATTTCGTGTCGCAATTCATCGGTCAGAAGGCGGCGGAAAAGGCCGCCAAGATCCTCGTGCTCGATCGCATCCGCAACATCCGGGACGTGCAGCCCGTCGGCGATCTGTTTCCCGAAGCGTCGAGCCGTGCGGTGAAACGGGCCTTGCTGCTGATGGAAAGCAGCCTGCAGGAAAAGATATCGGTCACCGAGATCGCAAGCCGGTTGAATTGCTCCCGGCGCCAGCTCGAGCGTCTTTTCGCGACCGAGCTGGGCACGAGCCCGATGGCCGCGTACCTGGCGCTCAGGGTTCACTACGCCAAGTCGCTGCTGGAAGGCAGCGACCTGCAGATAGGCGACATCGCCTACAGGTGCGGCTTCGAAAATGCCGGGCACTTCAGCCGGGTATTCCGCCAGCACACCGGCATCACGCCGACCAACCTCAGGCATCCAGGCCGCTTGGCTGCTCAAGCGGCGAAGCAGTGAATTCCTTAAGGCCGATGCGAACAGGGGCTTGGTAGGCTACGAAATCCGCTGCCCGTTCTCGTCCAGCAAAACACAGCCGCTCGGATCGAACCCGACCTCGATGATCTCGCCCTCCCGGACGATGCGGCCGTTGATCGGCGCGTTGGCGCGGATGCTCGTCTTGCCGCCGAAGTCGATCTCGTAAATGGCGCTGCCGCCGAGATAGGAGGTCGAGACGACCCGGCCGGAGAGCCGGTTGCCGCCTGCTGCAGGACCGACCGACAGTTTCTGCGGCCGCACCACCACGGTGATCTTGCTGCCCGGCGCCAGCGGCCGCGGCGACATCACGTTGACCGTCTGGCCAGCGGCAAGCGTCACCGCTATCTGCCCGTCAGATCTGCTGACGGTGCCGGCAAGCATGTTGGCCTTGCCGAGGAAGTCGGCGACGAAGGCGGTGGCGGGCCGCTCATAGACTTCCTCCGGCGTGCCGATCTGCTCGACCGAGCCGGCGTTCATCACCACGATGCGGTCCGACATGGAGAGCGCTTCTTCCTGGTCGTGGGTGACGAAGATGGCGGTGATGCCGGTTGCCTTCTGGATCTTCTTGATCTCGACGCGCATCTCCTCGCGCATGTTGGCGTCGAGCGCCGACAGCGGCTCGTCGAGCAGCAGCACCTGCGGTTCGAAGACGATGGCCCGCGCCAGCGCGATGCGCTGCTGCTGCCCGCCCGACAATTGTGAGGGCAGCTTCTTCTCGCTGCCCGGCAGCCGCACCATGTCGAGCGCCCGGCCGACCCTGCGCGCGATCTCGGGCTTCGGCACGTTGCGATACTTCAGGCCGAAGGCGACATTGTCGAACACGCTCTTGTGCGGGAACAGCGCGTAGCTCTGGAACACCAGGCCGATGTTGCGCTTGTAGATCGGCACGTCGTCGACCCGCCGCCCATCGATCATGATCTGGCCGCCCGAAATGTCGACCAGCCCGGCGATGGAGCGCAGGATCGTCGTCTTGCCGCAGCCCGACGGCCCGAGCAGGGTGACGAAACTGCCCTTGCGGATCGACAGCGAGAAGTCGCGCACCGCGACGAACTTGCCATAGGCGATGTCGATGTCGCGGAACTCGACCGCTTGCTGCTCCGCACTCATGTTGGGAGCTGTGCCGGGTGCCCCGGCCGAGACCGGCCGGGGGCTGAGTGACGCTTCGCTTCTGTCAGGCACCTTTCGCGATCCTGTCCCACTGCTTGGTCCAGGCGTCCTCGTTGGTCGCCCAGTAGACCGGATCGGCGAAGGTCAGCGCCTTCATCGAGCCGGTCTTGTCGAAAGCCGGCAGCTTCTCGATCTTCTCGGTTAGCTTCACCTTGGTCGGGTCGAGCGACGGCGGGTAGCTCTGGCCCTCGGCCACCGCGATCGAGGTCGCCGGATCGAGCATGAAGTTGATCAGCTCTTCGCATTCGGTCATCGGCGAGCCTTTCAGGATCAGCATGTCCTCCATCCAGGCATAGGAGCCCGCCGGATCGAGATAGCCGATCGGATGGCCCTGATCCTGCAGGGCGGCGACGCGGCCCGACCAGGCGTCGGTCACCACGATCTCGCCCTTGGACAACAGGTCCATCAGTTCCGCGCCGGAGCTCCAGAATTTCTTGGCGAGGTCGCGCGTCTCGCGCACCTTGGCCCAGATCGTATCCATGTCTGTGATGTTGTTGGGATCCTGTCCGGTGGCCAAAGCCGCGTACCAGACGCGGGTGGTCATGTCGGCATAGCCGCCGACCTTGCCGGCGTATTTCTTGTCGAGCAGCAGGCCGGCACCCTTTTCCTTCGCCTCCTCGGGCGAGATCACCTTGGTGTTGTAGGCGATGCCGGTGGTGCCGTAGTCGTAGGGCACCGCCGAGAGCTTTGGCGTCAGCTTGCGGAACGGCTCGATCATCGGCTGCAGCACATTCGCCATGTTGGGAATGTTGGCCTCGTTGATCTCCGAGTTCATGCCGGCATTGACGTATTTGATGTAGTAGTTGACGCCGGACGAATGCACGATCTGGAAGTCGCCTGGCTTCGCCGTCTTGATCTTGGTGATGATCTCGTTCTCGTCGCCGAACGTGCCCTGGACCACCTTGATCTTGGTCTTGGCTGTGTAGGGCTGGAAGGCGTATTTGTCGATCGCCTCCTGCACGGTTCCGCCCCAGCCGTCGAAGCGCACCTGCTCGACCGCGGCGAGCGCGCGGCTCATCCACGGCATGGAGAGGCCCGCCGAGGCCGCGGCGGCGGCGGTCAGGCTCAGAAAGGTGCGGCGGCTCAAATCGCCGTTCACGTAGCGGTCATGCAGCCGTTCCAGCCGTTTGGTGGTGGATAGTTTCATTTTGCTTCCTCCTTTGGTTCGCCTCGTCTTCTCAATTTTGTCAGGCTTTGCATGAGAATGCCGCCAATCAGCGGGATGCCGACGGTCACCAGGATCATGACCGTGCCCAGCGCATTGATCTCCGGGCTGATCGAAATCTTCAGCATCGAAAGGATTTGTGTAGGCATGGTCTCGACGCCGGCCGGCCGCCAGAACAGGCTGGCCGAGGTGTTGTCGAACGAGATGGTGAAGGCGAGCAGCGCGCCGGCAACGACCGCCGGGATGAGCAGCGGCAGCGTGATCTCGCGGAAGGACGAGAAGCGCGAGGCGCCGAGCGAAAGCGCGGCCTCCTCATAGACGCGCCGGATGCCCACCATGCGCGCCTGGGTGATCAGCACCACATAGGGCACGGCGAGCAGAATATGGCCGAGCACCAGGAGGAGCAACGTTCGCGGCTGGTCGACCGCCTTGATCAGCACCAGGAGGCCGACGCCCAGAATGGTTTCGGGCACCAGCGCCGGCAGGATCACCAGCGTGCTCAGCGTCTGCTTGCCGGGGAACTCGAAACGCACCAGCGCGAACGAGGTGACGACGCCGATCGCCGTGGTGGCGGCCGCAGTGACCAGGGCGATCCACAGCGACGTTCGGAACGCGGCCAGCACCGCCTCATTGGCCATCAGCTTGCCGTACCATTGCAGCGAAAAGCCGGTCATCGGGAAGCCGCCGAACATCGAGGCGTTGAACGACAGGATGACGGTCGCCGCAATCGGCGCGAACATGAAGATGTAGACGCAGAGCGTGACGAAGCCAGTCAGCCGCCAGGCCCATCTGCCTTCCTCTTTCCGGCGTGCAGGCTTCATCCGCCCAATCCCCTCATCCTCCAAGGCCTTTGACGATCTGCGACATGCCCATGTAGCGGGTGTAGATGGCGGCGAAGAAACCGAGCACGACGAACAGCACGATCGAAAGCGTGGCGCCCATCGGCCAGTTCAGCTCGCTCATGATGGTGTCGTAGATCAGATTGCCGAACAGCGCGTCGCGGCCCGAGCCCAGAAGCTGCGGCGTCACATAGCTGCCGGCGGCAAGCACGAAGCAGAGCAGCAGGCCGGCCGCGAGGCCGGGCAGCGAAAGCGGCAGCGTCACCTCGCGAAACGCCTGCGCACTGGTGCAGCCCATCGAGCGGGCTGCCGCAATCAGCGTGCGGTCGATGCTTTCCAGGCTGACATAGACGTTGAGGATCATGTAGGGCAGCAGGAAATGCAGCAGCCCCATGATCACCGCGCCCTCGGTGTAGAGCATCGGCAGCGGCTCGCTGACAATGCCCAACTTTATGAGCGCCACGTTGATGACGCCCTGTTCGCCGAGAATGTTGATCCAGGAAAAGGTGCGGATGGTGAAGCTGATCCAGAACGGCACGATGAGCAGGAGAAGCAGCAGCCACTTGTGCCTGAAGCTCGTCGCCCAGATGAAATAGGCCGGAAAATAGCCGAGCACGCCGCAGAGCAGCGCGGTGATGGCGCCGACCCGCAGCGTCTTCAACAGGAAGCCGTGATAGTAGCTGTCGGTGAGGAATTCGTGCCAGTTCGCGGTTGTCAGCGCGCTGGTTTCCACGCCGGCGGTGACGAAGGTGAAGAAGGTGTAGACCGACATCACGGCGATCGGCAGCACCAGGAAGAAGATCAAGAGCAGCAGCACCGGCGCGATAAGCATCCAGGCCAGCCGTGGATCATACAAGGTCCATCGATTTTTCATGCGCACCCGAAGGTCCGCGCTTTCTTTGAAGCGCTTCTGTTCCCGCAGCTCAGATTGGGTGATTGGGAGCGCGATGTCTACAGGCGGCGATTGAGCCAGAGAGCCTCCGACTGTTGGCGATCGCGTCGTGCCGTGCCTCCACGCAAACAGTCCAGGCAAGCAAGGGAAAGGGCCCGACATCGGGCCCTTCCCATTCTACCGGACACTCGGTGCGGCTGGATCAGGTAGCGCCAATTGGCGGAGGGAATGACCGCTTTGACCGCCCCTTATTTCAGCCCAATGGTCATGCCGCTGAGATCGGCATTGATCTGCAGGCCTACCTGCCGGCCTGTGAGCTGGAGTTCGGCGCCCTTGTCGTTGGTCATCACGATCACCTGAGCGCCTCTGCCGAGCGCGCCGCCGCCGCCCGCTGCGCCGTACACTCCCGCCACGTCGCGGGCGCGGCGAATGTGGCGCACTGTGCCTTTGAAATAGGTCTTGGAAGCCCCGAAGGCGAGGCCGCCCGAGATGCCCCCGATCGAGATGGGATAGTTGCGACCACGGAAGGTCAGCGTCCCTTCGCCGCCGGCGCCGCCGATGAAGAAGGCCGCCTTATAGATGGAGAAGCGGATCGTGCCGCTGTCGGCGTGAGCAGCGCTGGCAAAGCTCACGCCGACAGCGGCGATGACCGCAATCGCGGCTGAACGAATTCTGGACATGGTGAGACTCCTCGAAAGCGCCGATTGCCCAACCGGCAGGGCACGTCAGCGTTGTATGAAACGATAGCTGAACAGTCTCGCAGGTCTTTTGGTTCCAAGGCTGGCGGATTGAATCCGGTTGCGAGAGGACGCCACGAAAGCAGGCGGCGTAGCGTCGTGTAGCTATCTCGGGGTCTCATCGGCTCGGTCAGCGCCTCCTCCGCGCGCTGCGGACTCAGGCGCCCAATTCTTGCCTGTGCGCCTTGACGAGGTCGGCCATGCTGTCGAAGCGGAAATCCACATTTGGCATGTCGCCGGGGTGCATCGTGGCGCCGAAGCCCTGGTCGGCATGACGGCGATAGATCCAGCACGATGCCAGGCCGACGCGATTGGCGGGAGCGTGATCATGGAACATGCTTTCGGCCGTGTGCAGGACTTGGCTTTTCTCCACCCCGATCGTCGCCAGCTTTTCGAGCATATAGTCGAAGTTGCGGGCGGAGGGCTTGTAGGAGCCGATGTCCTCTGCCGTGTATATCGCGTCGAAGTCGACGCCGAGCTTCTTGTTGCTGAACGAAAAGCTCTTGTTGTCGACGTTGGAAAGGATGATCAGCTTGTAGTGCTGCTTGAGATACCGCAAGGCTTCCGCCGAGTCGGCAAAGGCCGGCCAATCCTTCACGCTTTCGCCATAGGCGATGCATTCCTCCGCGGTGGCGACGACGCCCCATTCCTCGGCAAGCCGCTTGTAGACGATCGACAGAAGATCGCGGTAGCGTCTTGCCGGAGTCCAGTTCTGCTGGCTGGATTCGTGCCGGGCATGCGCCTCGAGGATTTCGTCGCGGCTCAAACGGCCGCCGGCGCGCTCTGTCAGCGGCTTCAGGCCCTCGATCATGCCGGATTCCCAGTCGATGAGCGTGCCGTAGCAGTCGAAGGTCAGGGCCTTGAAATCGGTCAGCTTCATGGATTGCACTCCTTGTTGGTGTCGCGTGATTATCCGGCAGGCTGCTCGCATGAGCTCAGACGCGCCTCGTCCTTCGATGCAGCGCTCCTCGATGCCGTCAGCCAGACACCGAACAGGGTTACCGCCAGGCCGAGGAACATCGCTCTCGATAGCGGTTCGCCGAAGATCAGCCACGCCCAGAGCATCGTCACCGGCGGGCTGAGATAGACCACGCTGCTGACCTGTGCGGCGGTGTAGTGACGCAGGCTCATATAGTAGACGCCGTAGCAGAAGAAGGTCGAGAACAGCACCAGCCACGCCATGCCGAATTGGAAACGCCCATCGAGCGGCGGTGTCAGGCCGCCGTTCCATTCGGCGCAGGCGGCAAAGAGGATCGCCGCCGTCAGGCATTGAATGCACAAGCTCTGATGGATGGGCATATCGATCGTCCTGATCCGCTTCTGCACCACGGTTGCCAGGGCGAACACCAGCATGGAAGCCACCGTGAGGACATAGGCCCAGACCGGTGCTTTGCCGAGACTGAGGCTGTCCAGGGAGACGATAAGGACGCCCGTTACGCCCAGGGCTGTTCCGATCCATTGTCTTGCGCTCAGCCGGTGGCCGAGAATGGGCTGCGACAGCGCCGCGATGGCGAGAGGGACAAGATCGGAGATCAGCGCGACAAGGCCGGTCGGAACGCGCTGGCCGATGGCAAGGGCGAATCCGCCTAGATAGAGGAACATCGTCGCCACGCCGAACGCCATCTGCTGCGCCAAGGCGCGCCCGCTGATGCGCTGCCCGATCAAAAGAGCAAATGGCAGAAGGATAAGTCCGGACAAAAAAGTCCGCCAGAACAGGACCAGCATGACGTCGGCGTTCTCGCTGGCGTAGCGGATGCCGACGAAGCCGGAGCTCCAGCTTAGGACCAGGGCTGCCGCCACGGTCGGCCATACCAGAGGATGAGGCTTGTTCTGCAGAAGCGTCATGGGCTGTCTTTATTCGAGCGGTGCGCCATGCTCCTGAAGCGGATCACCAGCGCTGTCTGGCGCAGACTTATGGCTGCACACTCGCTGCCTTGCACATGACAAATTTCGATAGGCTCATGAAACAGCTACGAACAATGACATAAATATTTGCCCGAAAACCCGCTCTGTGTCAGAGGTTTGGCGCGGTGCTTTCATTGCGAGCGAGGATTGTCATGGCTGGAATTATGAGCCGCCGCCTGGATGTCGATGCCCTGCGGGCGCTGGTCGCGATCGAGAAACATGGCGGTGTCACCCGTGCGGCCGAGGTTCTGGGTTTGTCGCAATCGGCCGTCAGCCACAAGATGAGGCGGCTGGAAGCGAGCCTCGACTGCGAAATCCTCAGCCGGAAGCCAAACGCGCCGCTGTTCACCACGGCCGGGCACGATCTCCTGGGTTATGCGCGGCGCATCCTGGGAATTCATGACGAGGCGGTACTGAGCCTCTCGAAAAGCACGCTGCAAGGCAAGATCGCGCTGGGAATGACCGAGGATACGACCTGCACGGATCTCTCGCGCATTCTTGGCCGGTTCCGCAGGCTTCATCCCGAGGTGAGCGTCCGTACGCAAGTGCGCATGAGCCTCGTCTTGCGGGAGCAGCTCAGCCAGGGGGCCCTTGACGCCGCGATCGTCCAGCTGTTCCAGCACGAGGTTCGCCCTGCCGACATCGTCCTCTACCGCGAGACGCTGCACTGGGTGAAGTCGCCGGATCTGGTCCTGTCGAAGGAAAAGCCGATCCCGTTCCTGTCCTTCGACGAGAACTGCTTCTATCGGCGCTGGGGCCTCGATCTTGGGCAGGACGAGGGAACGGTGTTCGAGACCGTGTTCGAATGCTCCAGCGCAGCCGGTATCATCGCCGGCGTGACCTCCGGGCTCGGCGTCGCGCTCTTGAGCCAGCGGCACCTGCAACCCGGCATGGAGATCGTCGACAAACACTTCCCCAAGCCGCCGGACCTGGCCTATGTGATCAGGCGCGCACGCAACTCCCGAAATCCCGCGCTGGAGACTTTGGTCAGGGAGATCGAAGCCGAAGTCAAACGCTACGGGGCGCTTCAGATCGCCGTTTGAACAGTCGTGCTGGCCAGGAGCGTGACAAGGCCGTCACAGAGCACGCAGCAGCGCGATTCACTGGTATCCTGAAAGAATGCTGGGATGGAATTAGGCATGGCGAAGCTCGTCTTCGGAATGAATCAGTCACTGGACGGCTATGTCGACCACGAGGCATTTGCGCCCGATCCCGCGCTGTTTCGTCACTGGATAGAGCAAGTGCGCGGCCTGACGGGCAGCGTGTACGGCCGTCGCATGTACGAGGTCATGCGCTACTGGGACGAGGACCGTTCCGAGTGGACCCCTGAGCTCCGCGAATTCGCGACGGCGTGGCGGAGCCAGCCGAAGTGGGTCGTGTCGAGCACGCTGCAGTCCGTTGGCCCCAACGCCACGCTTGTCGAAGGCGGCCTGGCGGAGATGATACGTGACCTGAAGGCTCGGCTCGCTGGGGAGATCGCCGTTTCCGGACCGGACCTGGCGCGAAGCCTGACCGACCTCGGGCTTATCGATGAGTATCGTCTCTACATCCATCCCGTCGTGCTTGGTCACGGAAAGCCATTCTTCGCCGGCCCCCGGCCGCCGCTCCGGCTCGTGGCCAGTGATTTGATCGGGGAGGAAGCGATCAGGTTGACTTATGTTCCTGCGTAGGCACGCAACTCCCCGACGGACGGGCGCGTCGGGCGGAGCGCCCGCTCACCTCTCCGCAAACGCGCGGGCGAACGAATCCACCATCGGCCGCGCCAGATACTCGAAGAAGGTCCGGTCGCCGGTGTTGATGAAGGCTTCGACCGGCGTTCCCGGATAGAGTTGCTCCGGCTTGACGCCGGGCGGGAGCGCGTCGGCGATCTTCAGCTTGGCGCGGAAATAGGGTTCGTGGGTAGCCTGGTCGATCAGCCGGTCGGCCGAGATCTGCGTCACCGTCGCCGATACCTCTGGCGTCAGGCGCGCGTTGAGCGCCGACAGCCTGAGCTTTGCCAGCTGGCCGACGCGCACCTGATCGACGTCTTTCGGCCGCAGCTTGGCATCGACGTTGAGGCCCGACGCGGTCGGCAGGATCTCCATGATCTTTTCGCCGGGCGCGATCACGCTGCCTTTCGAATTATAGGTGGAGGACACCACGATGCCCGCCGCCGGCGCCTTGATCGTCGTGCGCTGAAGCACCGCTTCGGCTGCCCTGATCTGCTCCTCGATGTCGGCGAGGTTGGTGCGCACCTCGTCGAGCTTGGTCAGCGCTTCCTCCACGCGCTGCGTGGTCAGTCGCTCGACCTGCACCTGCGCCTCGACGATCTGGCTGTTGGCCCCGGCAAGATTGGCCTCCAGCGCGCCGGCCTGGCCGACCAGATCGGCTTCCGAGCGCAGCAGCTGCGAATATTCGGTGCGGTTGGTGAGGCCCTTGTCGAGCAGGCCTGTCTTGATGCCGAGCTCCTTCTTCACCAGATCGGCCTGCTGCTCGATGGCGAGCTTCTGGGCGTTCAAGCCCACGACCGACTCGCGATGCATGGCGACCCGCTGCGCCATGATCGATTGCTCCGACCGGAACCGGGCGAGCCGGGCGTCGAACTCCTTCTGCTGCTCGCGGATGAGGTTTTGGAAATCCTGCTGGAACGGCGCCGGCGCTGCCTCGGTGATCGGCGCGAGCCTGTTCAGCCCGTCGCGCTCGGCCTCCAGCCGCGCCATGCTCGCCTTGAGCGCGATCGACTGCCTGGTCAGACGGTTGAGCTCGGCTTGCGCGGCCGTCCGGTCGAGCAGGATGAGGTCCTGGCCCTGCTGCACGCGGTCGCCCTCGCGGACCAGCAGCTGCTGGATGATGCCGCCCTCGGGCTGCTGGATGAGGATGTTGCCGCCCGTCGCCGAGATCGTGCCCTGCGTGATCACCGCGCCGGACAGCGGCGCGCTCACCGCCCAATAGCCGAAGCCGCCCGCAAAGAGCGCGATTGCCGCATACCCTATGAAGGCCACGCGCCGGAAGTCGGTGCGCGGCTGTCCATCCCAGGCAAGGCTCTCGATCGTCATCGTCTAGGATCCGAAGCGGATGCCGTGCGTGCGGATCATCGGCGCGAATGATCCGGTCACCACCGTGCCCTGCTGGGCGGCCGGGGCGTTGCCGGCGCCTCTATCGACAGTGGACCGCCGCAGCACCTCGGCGCTCGGGCCGAAGGCCTCGATCACCCCACCGCGCAGAACCATCACGCGGTCGCAGGCCGTTGCGATGGACGGGCGATGTGTGATCACGAGGATCGTGACGCCCGCCGCTCGCGCGGCGACCAGCACCACTTCGAGCGCCGCCTCGCCGCTGCCGTCGAGATGGGAACTGGGCTCGTCGAGCACGAGAATGCGCGGGTTGCCGTAGAAGGCGCGCGCCAGCCCGATCCTCTGGCGCTCGCCACCCGAGAGCGTCCTGTCGGAAGGGCCGATCATTGTCTGGTAGCCGTCGCGCTGCGCCAGGATCAACTCATGCGCCTGGGCGCGCCTGGCGGCCTCGACGATCGCGGCGTCCTCGGCCTGCGCGTCGAAGCGGGCGACATTGTCGCCGATCGTGCCGGGAAAGAGCTCCACCTCCTGCGCCAGGTAGCCGATCTGTCGCCCGAGCTGTTTTTCCTCCCAGGTCCTGAGGTCGGCGCCGTCGATCCTCACTGCGCCCCCGGTCGGCTGCGCGGCACCGACAAGCAGCCGCGCCAGCGTCGATTTGCCGGCGCCGCTCGGCCCCACGATCGCCACCGCTTCGCCGGCGCCGATCTGGAAATTCAGCCGCTTGAGGATAGGTTCGGTGCCGGGCTGTGCGTTCGGTGCCATGAAGAAAACGTCCTGCACCGAAATCGCGCCTAACGGATCGGGGAGCGCCAGTTTCCGCTTCTCGGCCGGGTGCGCAGCAAGCGCCGTCTCCAGCCGCTTCCAGGCCCGCTTTGCCTCGACGATTTGCCGCCAGGCGCCGATCAGCTGGTCGAGCGGCTGCAGCGCGCGCGACGACACCAGCGAGGAGGCGAAGATCATACCCGCCGTCATCTGCCCCTCGAGCACCAGCCACGCGCCGGCGCCGAGGATCGCCAGCTGCAGCATCATGCGCAGCGCCCGCGAGGCGCCGCTGAAGATCGCATTGGCGCTCGAGGAACGGTCGTAAAGCGTGAGCGCTGCCCCGACATGCCGCCCCCAGACCCGAGCGGCGTTCTCGACCATGCCCATGGCGCGCAGCGTTTCGGCATTGCGGGCAAAGACCTGTTCCGCATGGCTCGCCAACGCCGAGCGTTCCGCGGACATGGCATCGTTCCGGCCAATGGCGAGCTGGTTCGCGACGACAAGGACGAGCAGAAGCACCGCGCCGGCGACTGTCACCCAGAACAGCACCGGATGGATCAGATAGAGCAAAGCGAGGAAGACGGGCGCAAAGGGCAGGTCGAACAGCACCGCCACGCCGCGCGACCGGACGAAGGCGCAGACCGAGGCGAGATCACGCAGCGGCGACAGGCCGCCGGCATATTTGGGCGCCAGCGAGAGGGCGAATGTCCTTGCCCCGAGCTTCCTGTCGACGGCGGCCGCGACGCGCTGCGTGTAGACGGCGCGGATCGCGTCCAGCAGTCCGAGGAAAGCGAGCGCAAGAACCGCAATCGCCGACAGATAGACCAGCGTCTCGACGCTGGAGGAGGGCAGCACGCGGTCATAGACCTGAAGCAGATAAAGCGGGATCACCAGAAGCAGGATGTTGATCAGCAGCGAGAAGAGCCCGACATCGCCGACGGCGCGCAGGAACACCGCCCGCAGGCTCGACGGTGCAGTCATATCGGCCGCCGCTGCATGATCCCGGGACATCGAACCGATCGCCTGAAAATCTTAAGCGTGGCCCCCAAACTCGGAACCGTGATGCAGCGTGCTGCTGCCGAAGCTGTGCGTGGCAGTGCTGTGCGTTGCGGTGGTGGTGCTGCTGGTGGCGATCAGGGGGTTAGCCTCCACAGCGTCCAGCGTATAGGCGCGGATGTAGTCGATCTTCATCTCAGCCGGTGTGGCAAGATGATCCGGCGGCGCGCCGGCCTGGCCGCCGATCGCAAGATTGACCAGCATGTACATGGGCTTATCCATGTCCGAGGGCGTCGCCGCTTCCGCGACCTGCACGCCGTCATAGGTCCAGACAAGCTTGTCCGGCGTCCACAGCAGGCCATAGGTGTGGAAACCGGCAGTATCCATCGCATTCACCGTAGACCCGACCATGGTGTGCGTACCCGTCTCCATCGTATGCGCGGTCATCAGAAGCGAGTTCGGGGTCTGGCCGTATCTTTCGATGACGTCCAGCTCAGGCGGCCACGAGCCGTCTTCCGGCAGCAGCCAGAAGGCCGGCCAGGCGCCGGCGTTTTCCGGCAGGTCGGCGCGCATTTCGAAATAGCCGTATGTCTGCGAGAAGCTGTCATGCGTGGTCAGGATGCCGGACGTGTATTCGTAATTGTTGATCAGCGGCTTGATGTCCGCCGGCGCTTGCGCCGCGGTGATGGTGAGCACGCCGTTGTTCACGCTGAACGGGTGGACCGAGCTCGTCGGCGCGTAATTGGCGTCGATATACCATTGCAGCTCGTTGTTGGTGGCGAGCGTGCTGCCGTTCGGCGCGCCCCACCAGAAGTTGGTATCCCACGTGCCGCCTTGGCTGTTGTGGAGGTTCAGCGCGTTGAAGTCGTCGCTGAAAGACAGCGTCATGTCGGACTTGTCGATCGGCAGCTGGAATTGGCTGGGCTGCAGCTTGTCGATGGTCGTGTCCTTGAACATGAGGATCTCGCCGGATCCGAGGTTCAAGATGACGTTCGGTCCCGCCTGGATCATGTTCGAGTGGATGGCGTCGAAGGAAGTGAACCCATAGCCATCGAGACGGACGCTGTCAGTCGCGGCAAAATTGGCGATCAGGTCGCTTCCGTTGCCTTTCGCGATGATGAAAGTGTCGTAACCGCCGCCGCCATCGATCAGCACATCATTGCCCTTGCCGCCGTCCAGCGTCTGGTGGCCGGCCTTGGCGGTGATGATGTTGTCCAGGTCGTTTCCAAAAGCGTAGTTCTTGGCGTTGGTGACGATCAGGTTCTCGACATTGTCGGGAAGCGTGTAGCTCATCCATGTGCTGATGGTGTCGATGCCTGCCCCATAGCCCTCGGCCACCTTGTTGCCCGCGGCATAGAGATAATAGATGTCATCGCCGTAGCTCCCGTGCATGGTGACATTGACGCCGGAAGCTCCATAGAAGGTGTCGTTTCCGGAGGTGCCCCACAAGTCCGGTCCGGACCCCGCCGCCGAGTACCAATGGTTGGACGAGCCGCTATAGGGGAGAGGAACGCCTACGGCATTGACGAAGCTGCTCATCGGACAACCCTCCTCGCAATACACGGCTTGCTTGAATCGGCATGCGAACTCAACCGATCGCTAGCGGGTCAACTTGTAATTCCGGGTATCGTTCCAAGGAATTGTGTAATAGTACAGAGAAAATTTGCCGTTCGGCGATCAATTATTCGCAAGAAAAGAGAGTGAGAACGCCCTAATACAATTTGCACGCGAGGGCTCACTCAGTTTTACACAATATTACTAATTTCTTTTATCAAAAATTAAGCATCGCGGCGCGAGGAGTTCGCGTAGGCGGCACGACTCACCTGAGCGGCGGGGCCCGATCCGGCGGATGCTCGCCTGATGCATTCCGCGCTCAAAGGGCGGCGTCGTCGGCTCACGCCTTGCCCATCGCGATCGACTTGAGGAACGCGGCCGCCAGTCCCTTGGCAACGGCCTGGTCGAAGCCCGCTTCGCGCATCGTCTCGATCGCGGCCGCTGTCGTGCCGCGATAGCCGAGAAAGGCCTCGACCGTATCGGCCGGTGAAGCGTCGTTGAGCTCCAGCAGCCGGCCGGTTCCGGTGAGCACGGTGTTGACCGCGCGGCGCGCGACCTCCGGCTTGAGGCCGAAGGCCACGGCGTCGCGCATCATCGCTTCGGCGAGCAGGGCAGGGAAGGCGGGCCCCGAGCCCGTCAGCCCGGTGAGATAGTCGATGTCGCGCTCGCTGCCGACCTCATCCTCAACGCCGCAGGCTCCGAAGATCGCGCGCACGGTCGCGCGGTCCAATTCGGTGGCGTCGCCGCTCGCGATCCACGGCGTGTACGATTTGCCGACCTCGGCAGCCGCGTTGGGCAGCGTGCGCACCACGCGGCCGGTGCCGTGCTTCTCGCCGATCTCGGCCATCCGGATGCCGGCCATAACCGAAATCACCAGCTTGCCCTTGGCATCCAGCTCGAGCGACGGCCAGTCCTGCGGCCGCACGGAAAGCATGATGACGTCCGAGCGGTCGGCGAGCGCCTGGTTGTCGTCGCTCCAGAAGACGCCTGGAAAGCGATCCGGCTTGGTGCTCCGATAGGAGAGGGCGAGGTTCTCCGCCCGCACCACGCCGGCCGAAAGCGCGGCACCCGCGATCGCGCCGCCCAGCCAGCCGGCGCCGCCGACAATGCCCAGCCTGAGTGAAGCGCTCATCCTTGTCTCCCTTGCAGTCTTAAGGGTGCGGGAGGCGGCGGCCGCTGTCCAGCGGTCAAGCCGCAGCCGCGTCAGTCCGCTATCGACCGGGCTGGAAAAACCAGCCTGCCGCAAGACCGAACGCCGACAACGCCATCGCAACGGTCGAGAGCCAACCGAGCAGGCGCGCAGCGTTCCGGAGCAAGGGCCGGGAGAGCAGTGGATACGAAACCTTTGCGCCGGCTCCCTCCTGCCATCGGAGGGCGTTCGCCGGCCACGCCTTGCCGGCGAAACGACCCGCCTGCCGAAAACGAGCCTCAGTACCCCCGCATCAATCCACCATCGACGCGGATGTTCTCGCCGGTGATATAGGCCGCGCCGTCGGAAGCGAGGAAGGAGATCGTTGCCGCCACTTCCTCGGATGTGCCGTAGCGCTTCATCGGCACGCTTTGGCGGCGTTCCTCTACGCTGGGCAGGCTGTCGATCCAGCCCGGCAGCACGTTGTTGATGCGGATGTTATCGGCCGCATAGGTGTCGGCAAAGATCTTGGTGAAGGCGGCGAGCCCGGCGCGCGCCACCGCCGAGGTCGGGAAGGCGACGCTCGGCTCGAACGCCCAGGCGGTCGAGATGTTGATGATGACGCCCGCCTTCTGCTTCTGCATCACCGGCGTCACCAGCCGGGTCGGTCGCACGACGTTGAGGAAATAGGTGTCGATGCCCTTGTGCCAGTCTTCGTCGCTGATCTCGATGATCTGCGCGCGCGGCCCGTGGCCGGCGCTGTTGACCAGCACGTCGATGCGGCCCCAGCGTTCCAGCGCGCCGTCGGTCAGCCGCTTCAGATCCTCGTTCGACTGGTTGGAGCCGGTGACGCCGAAACCGCCGAGTTCGTTGCCCAGCGCTTCGCCCTTACCGGAGGAGGAGAGCACGCCGACCTTGAAGCCGTCGGCGGCCAGCCGCTTCGCCGCCGCCGCGCCCATGCCGCTGCCCCCCGCCGTCACCAGAGCTACTTTTTCTCCTGCCATGTCGCTGTCCATCCTTGTTGAAAGCGCCTCTGTTAGCACGCGGCGGTGCAGGGCACGAACCGGTTTGGATTGCGCCACGATGCCGATTGGCGAAAGCGGACGCGGAGTCCGAACGCCATGCTCACACCTTGAAACCGCTCATCAGCGCCTTCGACACCACCGCACAGCGTCCGGGCTTCACGTCGCCCGCCTTCAGTGGCACGCCCTTTCCAGCCGGCACCGCCGGCCGGTACCAGCTCCGCAGCGCCTGGTCGCTGGCGCAATAGCCCCAATTGACGAGATCGATCGTCTCCTCGCTTCCCAGGAAATGAAGCGACGTGCCGATATCGGCAGGCGCGATTGCCGCGCTTTGCACGAAGCTCGGCTCGGCGGCGTCAGGCTTGCTGGCGATCGACCAGTAGACGCCGCGGGTGGCGGCATAGTCGGGCCGGGTCGCGTCATTGGGCAGGCCCTGGTCGTCGGCATCCTTCGCCGCCTGGAAGCGGGCGATGAGGTCGCGCCGCCGGAGCGAGCGCACCTGGTTGTCGGTGGTGTCGAGCACGCGCTTCAACTGCGAGAACCAGTTCCAGTAGCCGGAGCCGGACGCTCGCCAGGGCGCGCCGGCGTCGCTGACCAACAGCCAGCGGCAGCGCTTCAGCGCCGGCTCGATGCCGTGATTGTCATAGACGCCGCCATCGGTGAGCACGGCGCGGCCGGCCGGGACCGGCGGGCCGACGCTCGCGTCGAGCTTGTCGTTCTCCCACGCGAACTGAGTGAGGTCGAGCCTGAGCGGCGACAGAAACGGCGGGAAGGCAGACGACGCCGCGACCGCGGTCGCGACCGGCAGGTCCGCATGCTTGGCCATGCCGATCCGGTAATCGGCAATGTAGCGGTTGGACATGCGAAACAGCGAGCCGGTGCTGAGATTGCTCGAGCAGAACACGAACCACGGACGCCGGGTCAGGCTCTTCAGCGTCGGCACCTTGCCGTCGAACAGATGGCGCTCGTAGCAGGTGGCGACTTCGCGCGCCGCGCTCGAAAACGGGTTGAACACGCCCTTGAGGATCGACGGCGCGTCAAGGAAGACCTGCGAGAAAGCGAGGATTTTTTCGACGTAAAGCTCGCGGAAATTCGTGGCAACGCCGTCGGCAAAGCTGAGGCGCGGCCAGAGAACCGCAAGCAGCCCGGCGGCGATCGAGCCGCCCGAGACCGAACTGACCATGTCGATTTTCTGAAGCAGGCCGGCCTCGTTCAGCCGGCAGAGCACGCCGGCATGGAACAGCATGGCGCGATAGCCGCCGCCCGACAGGCAGAGGCCGAGCTCGTAATGCTCGACCTTGTCGTCAGCCGGTGACGATCCGGCTGGAATCGGCTCCATCGCGCCCCCCTTCTGCCTGTCCGTTCGGCATTCGAGCTCGGCTTTGCTCAATCCAGCCCAGCGCAGCCATTCTGGCAAGCGGGGGAAACGCGTAACGTCGCGGATTGGAAATCGGGCCGCGTGCCGGCCGCTCCGTCGCGGCCGGCTGCATAGACCCTGCGATCGATCTTTACTGACTGATCTCGGGCTCGACGAGCCTTGCCAGGTTCTTGAGCGACTCCTGCCAGCCGAGATAGCAGGCCTCGGCGGGGATGGCGTCCGGAATGCCGGCCTGGGTGATCTCCATCTCCGTGCCGACCGAGACTTTCTTCAACGTCACCGTCACCTGCATCTCGCCGGGCAGGTTAGGATCGTCGAACTTGTCGGTGTAGCGCACGAGCTCACCCGGAACGAGCTCGACATAGTCGCCGCCGAAAGCATGGCTTTCGCCCGTGGTGAAGTTGCGGAACGACATTTTGAAGTTGCCGCCGGCCTTTGCATCCAAGTGATGCACCGTGCAGGTGAAGCCGTTCGGCGGCAGCCATTTCGCCAGCGCGTCCGCCTCGATGAAAGCGCGATAGACTTTTTCAGGTTTGGTGGAAAGCACGCGGTGCAGGCGGACAGTGCTGGGCATTTCGTTTCTCCTGTTGATTGCCGGTCTATGCTCCTATGACGAACGGTGATTGGCCAGTCCGACATCGATGGTGAAGTTTTTTGATCGCTGCTGCCGATCTCTCGATGGGGAGATTATCCGAACCGGTTGCCTTGCACGCCGCGCACGCCGGGCCTGAGCGCGAACAGGCCGCCTTCGAAGGGGTTGGCGTCGAGATGCTCGGCGCTCATGGTGAAGCGCGCCGAGGTGACGAACAGCGTGTCGAGGCCGGGGCCGCCGAAGGCGCAGCTCGTCGGCCAGCTGCAGGGCAATTCGGCGATCCGGTCCAGCTTGCCGTCGGGCGCGATGCGGGCGAGGCAGCTTCCGCCAACCACCCGGCAGTTCCAGATATAGCCCTCTGCGTCAAGGCAGGAGCCGTCCGGCAGGCCGCGCTCGAAGCCGGTGAAGAAGGGGAGCGCCCGGCCGAGCCGTCCCGCCTTCTTGTCCCAGTCATAGCTGTAGAGCGCGTTCTTCGTCGTGTCGGCGGTGACGAAGCGTCCGTCGGGCAGCCACACCATCGTGTTGGTGATGCCGAACCGGTCTTCGCTGAGCGGCGTCACATTGCCCTCCCGGCCGACCCGGTAGAGCCGACCTTCATCGCTGGCGATGGGCACCGGCGCGTCGTCCGGACCGATGTTGTTGGCCATCGTTCCAACCCAGAACGAACCGTCCGGCGCCACCACGCCCTCGTTGAGCCGCGTTCCCGGCCTGTCGTCCTCGATCATCGCGAGCGTCCGGAACGGCCCATCGAAGTCCCATAGCGCGATCTCCTTGCGCAACCCGACGATCGCGCCGCCGTCGTTGCGCAGGCCGACCGAGGTCACGAGATCGGGCGTCTGCCAGCTTTCATGCGCGCCGCTCAGCGGATCCAGCCGATGGATCCTGCGGCCGATGATGTCGACCCAAACCAGCCTTTCGCGGCGCTCGTCCCACACCAGGCTTTCGCCGACCACGTCGCGCGCATCGAAGATCAGGCCGGCTTGCTTCTCGTGCATGGGGCGCCTCGGGGCAGGGTGTCAGAAAATCAGCTTGACATATATCTTTAAGCCGAAATATGAGCAATTCAACATCAACCTGTCATACAGGTGTTGAGGAAACGGATGCAAGAGCAGACGGACCCACCGGATGAACCGAGTCCTGGCCTGGTCAGCACGGCGATTCAGGCGATAACCCAGCACATCCGCTCGGAAGGCCTGGCGCCCGGCGATCCGCTGCCCAGCGAGGCCGCCATGACGCGCCAGCTCAACGTTTCCCGAACGGTCGTGCGAGAGGCCTTCCGCTCGCTGTCGGCGATGCGGCTGATCGACATGAGCGCCGGGCGCCGCGCCACCGTCGCCAAGCTCGACACCGGCGCGATGTCGATGGTGATCGAGCACGGCATCACCACCCAGCAGATCAGCGTGCAGCAGGTCTATGACGTCAGGCGCACCATCGAGATGCGCACCGTGGCGCTGGCAGCACTGCGCCGCACCAACGCGGAAGCCGCGGCGATCGCCCAGTCGGCTCGGCTGATGCGCGAGAGTTGCAAGAACCCCGAGACCGTCATGGAGCATGACATCGCCTTCCACGAAGCGATCGCGGCGGCCTCGCACAATCCGGTCTTTTCGCTGATCGTCACCGCCTTCAGCGGCGTGACGCGGCGCACCTGGGTCATTGGCTGGCGAACCCGTTCCTCCGACGAGGACCAGCTCAAGATGATCAAGGGCCATGAGGACATCGCCGACGCCATCCTCAAGGGCGATCCGCGGCTTGCGGCCGAGCATATGGCCGAGCATTTCGACAAGAGCGTCAAGGCGCTGATCGACGCGGGGATAGCCTGATGAAGATCCGCGCCATCGAGACCGTGCGCATCGAGGAACGGCCCAACCTGCTCTGGGTCGAGGTTCATACCGACGAGGGCATCACCGGACTCGGCGAGACGTTCTATCTATCGCGCACCGTCGAGGAATATCTGCACGAATATGTGGCGCCCAGGGTGATCGGCCGCGATCCGCTGGAGATCGATCTTTTGGCCGCCGATCTCGTCGGCTATCTCGGCTTCCGCTCCAGCGGCGCCGAGGTGCGCGGCAACTCGGCCTTCGACATCGCGCTGTGGGACGTTTTCGGCAAGGCCACTGGCCAGCCGGTCGCGCAGCTGCTCGGCGGTTTCAGCCGTCGCTCGATCCGCACTTACAACACCTGCGCCGGCACCGAGTACATCAAGGACGCCAAGGGCCAGACGACGGCCAATTACGGCATCGGCGCCGGGCGCGATTACGACGATCTCAACGCCTTCCTCACCCGCGCCGGCGAGCTGGCCGAGGAATTGCTCTCCGACGGCATCACCGCAATGAAGATCTGGCCGTTCGACCACGCGGCGGAGAAGACGCGCGGCAACGACATCTCGGCGGCCGACTTGAAGGCGGCGCTCGAGCCTTTCGAAAAGATTCGCAAAGCCGTCGGCGACAAGATCGACATCATGGTCGAGTTCCATTCGATGTGGCAGCTCCTGCCGGCGATGAGAATTGCCGAGGCTGTCCATGCGGATCGGGTCTTCGTGCCAATAGGTGGCGTAGGGCC
>NZ_RZSV01000320.1:0-5032 GCF_004023205.1 Mesorhizobium sp. M1A.F.Ca.IN.020.03.2.1
GCTTGGCATCCGCGTAGTCGCTGCTCCCCTCATTCCCATCGGACGCATTCATCGCCATATCGCGCGGGTCCAGATAGCCTTCGAATGCGGATTCTGCAAAAGGACCTGCCAGACACGCAACTATCTCTTGGATCGCTTCATCGCGTTGGAAATGTCGATCCATATCGTTCTCGAAAATCGGCTTTAGCTCCGAGGTGAATCCTTGCGCTGAATAGAAAACCGTGCCTTCGACAAAACCACCGCACTCTCCGTCACCGGCGTCGGGGTAAATACTAACACTTGAGAAAGCAGGGAGTTCACGGTCGTCGTCGAACATCTGACGGTGCAAAACGATGGCGGCCACCGCGTGCCCGGCTTCGTGATGCGCCACAGACGGGAGAAGATATTGGGAGGCTACATTCATGCGGTGCGGCTCTCAGATCTAGTTTCCATCCAAGCCCTGATATCGGATTCAAGCCATGCGACTCGGCCGGGGGAGATGCGACGCCGCTTAGGGAACAGGCCTGCCTTCAGAGTCGCGCGGTCGCGCTCGAACTGCGTTCCACTGAAGTGCTTCAGGGTCTTTGCCGACTGGCCGGCGGCCCAGGCAAGTGCCCGCTCGCCTTCCACATCTTCAAGCCAAAGATAGAGATCGTCGTCGGGAGCATCCAGCGTTGGACGGACATCAAATGCGTTCATGTCCGGACAGCCTTCAGAAAGAAGGGATAGAGGCTTCCGTTTGATCGGGAACGCTTAGTGTTGGTAGCGGCGCCCACATGTTCGAAAAGCGTGATCATTGATGAGTTCTTCCAGTCGGTGCGGCATCGCAGTGCTTTTGCGCATAGGACCGCAATTGTCGTGCCAACTGGGAAAATCGTTTCGGAACAACGTGATCGCTCTGGCAGCGTTGTGTCAGATGTCCGACATCGTCGAGAATCCGACAACGAGTGCTCCTCCTAATCACCGGATCAACCTCCGGCGCCAGTCGGTGACACCGCATTCCTCTGTCTTTCCAGGAGACGGCGTGGACATCAATGCCGTTCCTCACCGAACCCGCCTCCTAGCCCTTCGCCCATACGTCACGGCCGCCCCCCGGTTTGGCTTCAACCTGAAGGATTACGGCGTCCTCTTCGCAGAGAAGATCGGGTTGTTCGTGGCGCGCGCAGCGGAGCCCAAGGAGCTTTTCTGGGTTGCGGATACTGGCATGTCGATATTACGACCGTGTGTCCTTCGACAAGCTTGGTGGCTTCTTCAACCAGAATCTCGCCGCGGAGATCGAATCGTTATCTGCGCCGCAAAGTGCGGCCGGTGAGCGGCGTGGCCCTGCGTTCCAGTTGGCCACGGTCCTCGCTGGGACGAGCAAGTAAATGGCTTGCGCAGCAACGGTGCGATCACACCTGGAGCACGGCGTCATCAGGAAAGCGCCATCCTTGTGCGCCCACGACACCCTGGTCGCCATCGGCCGCATCGCGGGGGGGCACTGTGGGCGATAACCATTCATTGATCTGGGCGATTGAGGGTTCTGCCGGGGCGCTATTGCTGCTCGGTAGGGCTGCGGGCTGGCGAGTCTACCAAGGCGAGCAACGACAGGCGAGACGGCAGACATTACGTGACGGAACTTGATATTGCAGTGCAGCAAGCGTAGAGCACCGCGCGCTTATCGGAGTGTCGTCCATGGCCCTTACCAATGCTGGTAACGAGGCAGAACCTGTCGAACAATCGAGCCATTCTGAGGTCGAGCAGCACAGCACCAAGGCGCTGATGTTGGGCGCACTAGGTGTCGTTTATGGCGATATAGGCACCAGCCCGATCTATGCATTTCGCGAGGCGTTGCATGCATCAGCGGGTGGCAACGTCGCCAGCCGTGGCGACATCCTCGGCGTACTCTCGCTGATCATCTGGTCCCTGACGATCACCGTGACGATCAAATACATCATGTTCGTGCTCCGCGCCGACAATCGAGGCGAGGGCGGAGTGCTGTCGCTTATGGCGCTGGCGCGCAACAGTTTCCCGACCTGCTCTGCGGTGATCCTCGGCATCGGCATCGGCATCGGCATCGTCGGCGCGGCGCTTTTTTTTGGCGACGCCGTCATTACGCCGGCAATCTCGGTACTGTCGGCGGTCGAAGGTATGAATGTCGTCACGCCGACGTTCCAGCCCTATGTGGTGCCGCTGACACTGGCCATCCTGGCGATCGTGTTTGCGGTACAGCGGTTTGGCACCGGCGGCGTAGGATTGGTGTTCGGACCCGTTACCGCGCTGTGGTTCCTGGCCATCGGCCTTTCCGGGCTCAACCACATCATGGACGACCCGGAAATCCTGCTGGCAATCAGCCCGCATTACATCGTGTCGTTCCTGGTCAACTCGCCTGACGTCGCCTTCGTTACGGTTGGTGCAGTCTTCCTCGCCGTCACCGGAGCCGAGGCGCTCTACGCCGACCTCGGCCATTTCGGCCGCAAGCCGATCGTGCTCGCCTGGCTGGCGATCGTGTTCCCTTGTCTGTTGCTCAATTATGTCGGGCAAGGCGCCTTCGTGCTGGCAAATGGCGGCGTTGTCGGTCATCCGTTCTTCGAGATGAACCAGGGCTGGACGCTTATTCCGATGGTCGTGCTTGCCACGGCGGCGACCGTGATCGCCTGCCAGGCGGTGATCTCCGGCGCCTTTTCGCTGACCAGGCAAGCGGTACAGCTCAACATGCTGCCGCGTTTCGTCATCCAGCACACGTCGGAAAAACAGTCGGGCCAGATCTATCTGCCGCGCATCAACCTGATGCTGGCGCTGGTGGTGATGCTGCTGGTGGTCGGCTTCGGCGAATCCAGCCGGCTGGCCTCGGCCTACGGTATTTCGGTGACCGGCAATATGCTGGTGACGAACATACTGCTTTTTGTTGTGATGACGCGCATCTGGAAATGGCCGCTCGGCGTCGCGATAGCCTTAATGGCGGTGTTCGTCTTCATCGATACCGGCTTCTTTGCAGCTAACATCGTCAAGGTATTCGAAGGCGGCTGGGCCTCGCTTGCCATTGCCGCAGTGATCGTGATGACCATGTGGACTTGGATAAGAGGCAGCAGGTATCTATTTGACAAGACGCGCAGGAACCAGATTCCGCTCGATTTCCTTGCGGGCAATCTGTTGAAGAAGAAACCGCAGCTGGTGTCCGGTACGGCCGTGTTCCTGACCAGCGATCCCGCCAGTGCGCCGACCGCGTTGATGCACAGCCTGAAGCACTACAAGGCGCTGCACGAACAGAACGTCATCCTCTCTGTGGTGACGGCGCAGCAGCCCGTGGTGCCCGACAGCGAGCGGATCAAGATGGAAACGATCAATGAGCTGTTCATGCGGGTGACACTGACCTTCGGCTACATGGAACAGCCTAACATCCCGCGTGCGCTGGCGATCTGCCGCAAGCAGGGTTGGAAGTTCGACATCATGACGACGTCCTTCTTCCTGTCGCGTCGCTCGCTCAAGGCGTCACCCAACTCCGGCATGCCGGTGTGGCAGGACAAGCTGTTCATCGGCTTGGCGCGCACGGCCGCCGACGCGACGGAGTATTTCCAGATCCCGACCGGACGTGTGGTCGAGATCGGAACGCAAGTGGCCGTTTAGGTATGCCCGGTTAAGCAGAATCAATTGGCATTTCGCGAGCCGGTGAATGCCTGACCGGGCGGAGGCCACGATGCTTGCGCCAAACTGGGGTCCGGTTCCAGGCCTGAAGCTTCCGGCCCCGAAAGCCGTCCTTTACGCCTGCGATCATTTCCGTTCCGCATTGTCTTGCCGACCCACCAGTCGAGATGCGCTGAAACGACCTCGCCGGGCAGCAACTTATCATTTGAACCTAATCGATGTGCCGCAAGTCCGACCTTCATTCTTCAGTTCACAGGCTAGCGTTGCCAAAATCGGCGTGCCGCCTAACCGGCGCCGCACCGTGACCTGTCAGGATGCTATGCAGG
This sequence comes from Mesorhizobium sp. M1A.F.Ca.IN.020.03.2.1, assembly GCF_004023205.1. Lineage (NCBI taxonomy): Bacteria > Pseudomonadati > Pseudomonadota > Alphaproteobacteria > Hyphomicrobiales > Phyllobacteriaceae > Mesorhizobium > Mesorhizobium sp. M1A.F.Ca.IN.020.03.2.1. Next base: position 3,930 of record NZ_RZSV01000320.1, read on the forward strand.
CGCGAGGCAGAAGCTGGCTCGAGGCCGCCGGCCTGGTGCTGGTCCGGCAGCGGCCGGGCTCGGCCAAAGGCTTCATGTTCCTCTGGAGGATGAGACGGGTGCGGCAAACGTCGTCGTCTGGGTCAAGATCTCTCGAGAAATTCCGGCGCGTGCTTCTTGCTTCGGCCATGCTCGGCGTCCGCGGACGCATCCGACGGAAGAGGAGGTGGTGCACCTCGTCGCCCACGAGCTGACCGATCTGTCGGCCGGGCTGGCCAGCGTGGGAAACCGCAAGACGCCGTTTCCGTTGCCGCACGGCCGAGGGACGAGGCTCATCACGGCGGATCGGGCATCGATCCGCGCGGCATGCCGAAGGGGCGCGACATCGTCGATGCAGTATGACCATATCGACCCTATCAAGTTCAAGACGCGTAACTTCCGGTAGCGCTTCCGGAGGCCACTTCAGCAGCATGTTGTGCACACTTTTGTCGGACCCTGTTAACTGCCGATTGGCAGCAGGTCACCCCGTGCCGGATCCCAAATGTCGTCGCTCTCAAGCGCAACGACTGCCCGCACCCTTTTTAAGTCAGCGAGCACCTCCACCGCCGGACGCCGCCCCGTTTCCTGAGCCGCGGCGTAACGGGTGTATTTGTGACTGTCCGGCTCAAACCACTTCAACGATTCCAAAGTAGCCATGGCATCGCCCTTGCGGCTGCGCGTGATGCGAATGATCGTGATCCCATCCTAAGCGCTCGCGTCGAATGGAGACACGCTGCCAACGCTTCATCTGCTCTACCCCATCTTTGTTCCAAGGCGGTCGGATCATCTCAATGAGCCCTGCCTCGGGGTGGCCAAAGCATGCATATTTATCGTTCGGCCCCGCATCGAATTATCATCTGCGATGTGGGACTCGATCTTGGGTTGGCGACGGCTTCGCTCCGGGAGTAGACGTCGGACCACTGATAAGTGCCGGACCTTCTCCACAATTTCTCGGCGGACTCATCGTGAACGCTCGATTGGACGTAAATGCGGTTCGCGGAAACGCAGGTCTGGCCGGCATTGCGGAACTTCGCCTGGACCGCACCGTCAACAGCACCGTCAATGTCGGCATCATCGAAGATGAT
>NZ_RZSV01000321.1:0-4917 GCF_004023205.1 Mesorhizobium sp. M1A.F.Ca.IN.020.03.2.1
CACCCGCACCGTGCTGCGCACGGCAAACGTGGCAGCCTTCCTGTCGAGATAAGCCTGTCTCCGCGAAGTGGGAATCGGGTTCGGGGGACAAGGACATGTATCAAACAGGGAACTTGCACCGCGTCGCCTGAACAGCGCGACGCGGTATAAGTACACAGCCATCCCTGGCGGCCACCTTGCCAAGGCTGGCGCTTTCCGGCTAATTCCGGCTGCATTCCATCGTATCTGCGCGCTGCGGCGCGCGCTTGCGGAGTGCACGAACCATGTCCCTTCCCGAAAAAGCCTTTCCGGTCTCCTGGGACCAGTTCCACCGCGATGCCCGCGCGCTCGCCTGGCGGCTTTCCGGCACCAACAAAGGCCAGTGGAAGGCGATCGTCTGCATCACCCGAGGAGGCCTGGTGCCCGCCGCGATCATTTCGCGCGAGCTTGGCATCCGCGTCATCGAAACGGTCTGCGTCGCCTCCTATCACGACTACACGAGCCAGGGTCAGTTGCAGGTGCTGAAGGAGATCTCGCCTTCGCTTCTTGCCGATGACGGCGCGGGTGTGCTCATCATCGACGACCTCACCGATACCGGCAAGACGGCCGGCATCGTGCGCGCCATGATGCCGAAGGCGCATTTCGCCACCGTCTATGCCAAGCCGAAGGGAAGGCCTCTGGTCGATACATTCGTCACCGAGGTCAGCCAGGACACCTGGATCTACTTCCCGTGGGACATGGGCTTCACCTATCAGAAGCCGATTGCCGACGATCACGCCGGCTGATCGTTGGAAGCTGCTGTTTCCGTCCAGCGCCCGCCCAAATCACTGTTTGCTGTATAGAGAAGGCTCTCGGGGAGAAGGCTCTCGGGGGCGATGATTTCGCAATTGCCTGCCCTGTCCGGGTTAACCAACCCGAGTGAAGTTTTTTACTTTTATCGTCCACAATACGTCGTAAGATTCGTTTGATGGCAAATGATTCTAGAGGCTCGGGGCAGCTTCTACGATGTTGACGAGGCCAACGACGCACAACCAGATGGCCGAAAGAGTCCGACGACTCTTCGGCTCAGTGCCTTGCCGCCTGCAGGTTGCAGCCCTGCCTTGGCGTGAGAACGAAAACGGCGTCGAGATCATGCTGATCACCAGCCGCGATACCGGGCGCTGGGTGCTGCCGAAAGGCTGGCCGAAAGCCAGGGAGCCGCTTTGCGTAGCTGCCGCCCGCGAAGCGGGCGAGGAAGCGGGGTTGCACGGCACGGTCTCGCATCTCGAAGCCGGCCGCTATTTCTACGGCAAGGTCCTGGCATCCGGCGAGGAAGTGCCTTGCGAGGTCCTGGTGTTCCCGCTCAAGGTGGACCGCGTCGCGGACCGCTGGAAGGAAAAGCGGGCTCGCACGCGCAAATGGGTCGGCTCCGCCGAGGCCGCCCGCATGGTCAACGAGCCCGATCTTTGCCAGATCATTGCCTATTTCTGCGCCGATCCGCGAAAATTCGCCTGAGTCATCGCTCACATAACGCATATGTGACCCGACGAGCATGCCGCGCGTTGCGGTGCGCGAACATCGGTGCTTTGTGTGGTTAATGCAGTGCCGATTCGGCTAATGGCGTCGATCGATGACGAACTCCGCGCAACCACTTGAAGAAAACTCCGGCGAACACCGGCGCGAGCACCGCCAGCGCGTGCTCAAGGGCGGGACGATCATCACCGGTATCCAGAATTCCGAGGTCAGTTGCACGTTGCGCAATCAGAATGCCGGTGGCGCCGAGCTGAAAGTCGCACCGGAATCACGCGTTCCCGATCGTTTCCTGCTCTACGTCCCGCTCGATGGCGTGGCTTATCGCGCGGAAGTCCGCTGGCGCCGCAACGACCGCGTGGGCGTCAAGTTCACCGGTACCGAGGCCAAGCCCAAGTTGCACTACGGCTGACGGTCGGTCCGCAAGGCGGGAAGGCACCCGGCCGAAGCCGGATGCCTTTCCTCAGGCGACCAGGCCTTTGGTGAGTTCGAGCGCCTGGCGCTCGAACAGCCGCCGGTAGATACCGCCGTTCAGCCGGATAAGCTCGTCATGCGAGCCTTCCTCGATGATGCGGCCGCGGTCGAAAACCAGCAGCCGGTCGAGTGCCCGCACGGTCGAAAGCCGGTGTGCGATGACCAATGTCGTGCGCCCGACCATCAGCCGCTCCATCGCCTTCTGGATGAGCACCTCCGATTCGGAATCCAGGCTCGATGTCGCCTCGTCCAGGATCAGGATGCGCGCATCGGCCAGGAAGGCGCGCGCGATCGCCACGCGCTGGCGCTCGCCGCCCGACAGTTTCACACCGCGCTCGCCGACCAGGGTTCCGTAACCCTTGGGCAGATCGGCAATGAAGTCGTGCGCGCTGGCGAGCTTCGCGGCATGCTCGATCTCGGCCTGCGTTGCGCCCGGCCTGGCATAGGCGATGTTCTCGGCCAGCGACCGGTGAAACAGGATCGGCTCCTGCTGCACGATGGCGATCTGGCTGCGCAACGATGATTGCGCAACCTTCGAGATGTCCTGGCCGTCGATCAGTATCCGGCCCCCGTTCACGTCATAGAGGCGCTGGATCAGCTTGACGAAAGTTGTCTTGCCCGATCCCGAATGCCCGACCAGCCCGACGCGTTCACCCGCGGCGATCTCGACCGAGAAGTCGCGATAGAGCGGCAGCCGGTGATTGCCGTAATGGAACGTCACCTTGTCGAACGCAATGCTGCCGTCGGTGATCCGGATCGGAGCGGCACCGGGCCGGTCCTCGATGCCGAGCGGTTCGGACTGGAAGTCGACCAATTCCTCCATGTCGTTGATCGAGCGCTGCAGGTTGCGGATATGCGTGCCGATATCGCGCAGATAGCCCTGCAGGACAAAGAACGACGTCAAAACAAAAGCGATGTCGCCGGCACTCGCCTCGCCCCAGGCCCAAAGCATGAGCGCAAGGCCGATCACGGCCGCCCTCATCAAGAGCAGCATCGTGCCTTGCGCGGTGCCGTTGAACGTGCCGCGCACCCAGGTACGGCCCGTGCGCAGACGCCATTTGGCGACCACGCGGGCAAGCCGCGCTTCCTCGCGCGCCTCGGCGCCAAAACCCTTGACCACGGCATTGCAGCTCACCGCGTCGGCCAGCGCGCCGCCGAGGCGTGTATCCCAGCTGCTGGCGAGGCGTGCCGCCGGTGCGACGTAGCCAAGCGACAGCATGGCGGTGACGGCGATGAACAGCACCGAGCCGATCGCGACCACCAACCCCATCATCGGCCAGAACCAGCCGAGCAGCAGCGTCGAGCCGACCAGCATGACGAACGACGGCAGCAGCGCGATCAGGATCGTGTCGTTCAGCAGGTCGAGCGCCCACATGCCACGCGTTATCTTGCGCACCGTCGAGCCGGCGAAGCTGTTGGCGTGCCAGTCCGTCGAGAAGCGCTGGACGCGGTGGAACGCGTCGGCGGCGATGTCCGACATCATCTTCAACGTCAGTTCGACAATCCCCATGAAGGCGGCGTTGCGCAGCACCACGGCCGCCAACGCCAGCGCCATCAGGATGGAGAACGCCGTCATTGCGGCGTGCCACGCAACCTCGTCGGCGCCGGCGCTGCTGGCGACCGCGTCGACCAGCCGGCCGGAATAGAGCGGCGTCAGCACGTCGGCCAGCGTCGAGAGCAGGAATGCGCCCATGATGAGCGACAGGCGCCACGGCTGGCGGCGCCAGTGGCCAAGCGTGAAGCCGAGCACGCTGCGAAAGGCGCTGGCGCGCAGATCTATTGTGAAACGAGCCATGATGTCATCCGGGCGCAGAGAGGCCCGGTCCCGCTAAAATCAAATTGGAAAACCCGCGCCAGCGCCCTATGGCGCCCTTAGAACGGGGAGGTTCAGTATGGCTGGTCGCGCGCCCTCGGTGGCGACCGGCAGAGCCAGATGCCTGCCTGCGGATGGCCTTCCGAACGGAGTTCGGACGGCCGGTGCAGATCTAGGCTTCGCGGCCTCGCATAACGATGTCAAATCCTGCCATACGGTCCTCCCGAAAGGGAATCGCGGAAGCGCTCTTATAGAGGCGGCTCACCATCTCGCCAAGGCAGGGCGGCGCCAGGAGGGCGTCTTGTCCGGCCACTGAGACGATTTTGCAACAATGGTGGGTTGCGCCGCCAACAGCGCCGGTTCAGGCGAACAGCTTTGCGTTTCAGCGGACTAGCTGCGATCCCGGAACCGATTGGTGATCGGGTAGCGGCGGTCGCGGCCGAAATTCTTCTTCGTGATCTTCACGCCTGGGGCCGCCTGCCGGCGCTTGTACTCAGCAATGTAGAGCAGATGCTCGACGCGCGTCACCGTCGCCCGGTCGTGGCCGCGCGCGACGATGTCGTCAACGCCCATCTCGTGCTCGACCAGGCATTCGAGAATGTCGTCCAGCACCGGGTAAGGCGGCAGCGAATCCTGGTCGGTCTGGTTTTCGCGCAGCTCCGCCGACGGCGCCTTATCGATGATGTTCTTCGGAATGACCTCGCCCGATGGGCCGAGCGCCCCCGGCGGCACATGCGCGTTGCGCCAGCGCGCCAGCGCATAGACCTGCATCTTGTAGAGGTCCTTGATCGGGTTGAAGCCGCCATTCATGTCGCCATAGAGGGTGGCGTAGCCGACCGACATCTCACTCTTGTTGCCGGTGGTGACGACCATCGAACCGAACTTGTTCGAGATCGCCATCAGGATCGTGCCGCGCGCACGGCTCTGCAGGTTTTCCTCGGTGATACCTTCCTGAGTGCCCTCGAAGAGCTGGGTCAGCGCATGCCGGAAACCTTCGACCGGCTCGGAGATCGGCACGATGTCGTAACGGCAGCCGAGCGCGCGGCACGATCCTGATGGCGATCTCGAACAAGTTCGGTTCGATGGTCGTCACCACCGGCAACAAGAGTGAGATGTCGGTCGGCTACGCCACCCTCTATGGC
>NZ_RZSV01000322.1:0-4893 GCF_004023205.1 Mesorhizobium sp. M1A.F.Ca.IN.020.03.2.1
CCATGATGGTAAGCGAGGCTGCCTTGGCGCCGACCTCGCCGCCGGATACCGGCGCGTCGAGATAGTCGCAGCCGAGATCGTTGATCTTCTTGGCGAAGTCCTTGGTGGCGATCGGCGAGATCGAGCTCATGTCGATGACGAGCTTGCCTTTCGACAGAGCTGAAGCGACGCCGTTTTCGCCGAACAGCACATCCGCCACCTGCGGCGTGTCGGGCACCATGGTGATGATGATGCCGGCGGCGCTGGCCACCGCATCATGGCCGGTGACGGTCTTCAGCCCCTTGGCCGCGAGAGCGGCCGGCGGCTTCGAGCGATGGTCGCTGGCGATGACCGGGTAGCCGGCGTCGAGCAGATGCCCCGCCATCGGCGCGCCCATGATGCCGAGGCCAATGAAGCCGATGGTTTCCATTTTGCGGTCTCCTGAAGATCTTTGTCCGAATGGATCGAAGGCTGGCGCCGCCCCTCATCCGCCTGCCGGCACCTCTCCCCGTGAAGGATGGGGAGACGGGGAACAAGCTCCAGCGCTGGCGACCCCCCTCTCCCCGTTTTTCACGGGGAGAGGGTAAGGGTGAGGGGCAGCGCCGAGGCTGGTTGAGAAGCGCCTAAGCCGCCGCACTCCCCTGCCCGGCGAACTGCCGGAACCAGCCGAGTCCCACCTGCGTGCCGGCCTTCGGTTTGTATTCGGCGCCGATCCAGCCGGAATAGCCGAGCCGGTCGATATGGTCGTAGAGGAAGGGATAATTGATCTCGCCCGTCCCCGGCTCGTGACGGCCGGGATTGTCCGCAAGCTGGATATGCGCGATGCGGCCAAGGTTTGCCTCGATGGTACGGGCGAGATCCCCCTCCATGATCTGCATGTGATAAATGTCGTATTGTAGGAACAGGTTCTTCGAGCCGATGCGGTCGATCAGCGCCAGCGCCTGATCGGTGTAATTCAGGAAGAAGCCCGGAATGTCGCGAGTGTTGATCGGCTCGATCAGCAGCTTGATGCTGGCCTGCTCCAGCTTTTCGGCCGCGAAAGCGAGATTTTCGGCAAAGACGTTTTCCAAAGTAGTGCGATCGGCACCCTGCGGCGCGATGCCGGCGAGGCAGTTGACCTGCTCGCAGCCAAGCGCGTGCGCATAAGTGATCGCCTTGGCGACGCCCTGGCGAAATTCAGGCACGCGGTCGGGTAGCACGGCAATGCCGCGCTCGCCCTTTGCCCAGTCGCCGGCCGGCAGGTTGAAGAGAACCTGTGTCAGGCCGTTCTTCTTGAGGCGAGCGGCAACAACGTCCGGCGCATGGTCGTACGGCCCGATATATTCGACGCCCTTGAAGCCGGCGCGGGCAGCGGCATCGAAACGGTCTAGGAAATCGTGCTCCCCGAAGAGCATCGAAAGATTGGCTGAAAAACGCGGCATTCTTTTGCTCCTTCTTTCCCGGACCTTAATCGAGCATCACGATCGCCGTCGGCGCATCCTCGTGGCTTTCGGCAAGCTCCTCGAATTCGGTGATCTTGTCGATTTCGGTGCCCATGGAAATGTTGGTGACACGTTCAAGGATAAATTCGAGAACGACCGGGACCTGGTGTTCCTTCATCAGCCGCTCAGCCTCTTTGAAGGCGCTGGCGAACTCTTCCGGCTTGCGCACGCGAACCGCCTTGCAGCCCATCGCCTCGGCGACCGCGACATGGTCGACGCCGTAGCCGGCCCCGGGATCGTTTGCCCGGTTGACGTTCTCGAAGGCGAGGCTCACCTCGTAGTCCATCGAGAAGCCGCGCTGCGCCTGGCGGATCAGCCCGAGATAGGCGTTGTTCACGACGACGTGGATGTAAGGCAGCTTGTGCTGCGCGCCGACCGCCAGCTCTTCGATCATGAACTGGAAGTCGTAGTCGCCGGAGAGCGCGACGATGGCGCGATCGGGATCCGCGGCACGCACGCCGAGCGCGGCCGGCAGCGTCCAGCCGAGCGGGCCGGCCTGGCCGCAATTGATCCAGTTGCGCGGCTTGTAGACATGCAGGAATTGCGCGCCGGCGATCTGCGACAGGCCGATCGTAGTCACGTAAGTCGTGTCCCGGGCAAACGCCTTGTTCATCTCCTCGTAGACGCGCTGCGGCTTCAGCGGCACCTGCTCGAAATGCGTCTTGCGCTTCATGGTTTTCTTGCGCTGCTGGCATTCCTTCGCCCAGCCCGACCAGTCGCGCAGCTTGCCGGCCGTACGCCACTCGGTGGCGACGTCGAGCAGCATCTTCAGCGCGGCGCCCGCATCCGAGACGATGCCGAGATCCGGCGCGAAGACGCGGCCGATCTGAGTGGGCTCGATGTCGACATGGATGAATTTCTTGCCCTTGGTGTAGACGTCGACCGACCCGGTGTGGCGATTGGCCCAGCGGTTGCCGATGCCAAAGACGAAGTCGGCTTCAAGCATGGTCGCATTGCCGTAACGGTGCGAGGTCTGCAGGCCGCACATGCCGGCCATCAGCCGGTGATCGTCGGGGATCGCGCCCCAGCCCATCAACGTCGGAATGACCGGCACGCCGGTGACTTCGGCGAACTCGATCAGCAAATCGGAAGCATCGGCGTTGATGATGCCGCCGCCGGCGACGATCAGCGGCTTTTGCGCCTGGTTGAGCATTGCCAAAGCCTTTTCGGCCTGGGCGCGCGTCATTGCCGGCCTGAAGGGAACCAGCGGCTCATAGGCCTCGATGTCGAATTCGATCTCGGCAAGCTGCACATCGAGCGGCAGGTCGATCAGCACCGGGCCAGGTCGCGAGGTGCGCATCAGGTGGAACGCCTTCTGCAGCGCCATCGGCACCAGATAGGGTTCCATGACGGTGACGGCCCATTTGGCGACGGGTGCTGCGATCGAAGCGATGTCGACGGCCTGGAAATCCTCCTTGTTGAGGCGAGCGCGCGGCGCCTGCCCGGTAATGCAGAGGATGGGAATGGAATCCGCCGAGGCGGAATAGAGCCCGGTGATCATATCGGTGCCGGCCGGACCTGAGGTGCCGATGCAGAGCCCGATATTGCCGGCCTTGGCGCGGGTAAAACCTTCAGCCATGTGCGAGGCGCCCTCGACATGGCGCGCGAGAACGTGGCGGATGGTGCCGCGCGCCTTCAGCGCCGAATAGAGCGGGTTGATCGCCGCGCCCGGCACGCCGAAGGCATTGGTGATGCCTTCCTTTTCTAGAACGAGAACCGCCGCGTCGACAGCGCGCATCCTGGCCATGTTCAGCCTCCACTTCGTTGGTTGGCTTTAGAATGCCAGCGCGTTCTCGATTTTTCAATTTTTTCAGAATATTTTTTCATTTCTAGGAAACTGTTGTACCTGGCTGAATTCACTGATCTTTTCCTTTTCCAGAAAATCGCCACGACGGGCTAGTGAAAAACTTTTTCATTGTGCTCCGCACGAAATTGCGGAGAATGCGTGCATGGAAACCACGGAAAAACGCCAACGCGGCCGGCCGCGTGCCTTCAACGGCCCGCAGGAAGCGGCTTCAGTGCAGTCGCTCGACCGCGCGCTGCGCATCCTGGCGATCGTCGCGGACGCCAGCGGCTTGTCCTTGAGCGAGATCGCGGCGCGCAGCGGCATCGCCGCCTCAACGGCCTACCGCATGCTGACGACGCTGGAGAACCACGGCATGGTCGAGTTCGACTCGACCGACCAGCTCTGGTCGATCGGCGTCGAGACCTACCGCATGGGCGCCGCCTTCCTGCGCCGCCGCAAGCTAGTCGACCGCGCCCGCATCGTCATGCAGGAACTGATGGAAAAGACCGGCGAGACCGCCAATCTGGGCGTCGCCGAGGACGATTGCGTGGTTTTCGTCAGTCAGGTCGAGACGCATCAGGCGATCCGGGCCTTCTTCCGGCCGGGCACGCGCAGTTCCTTCCATGCATCAGGCATCGGCAAGGCGGTGCTGGCGCATCTCGAGCCGGAGCGGGTCGCCGCCATCCTGCGCAAGGCCGGCCTGCAGCGCTTCACCGACAAGACGCTCTCCGACATCTCGGCGCTGGCTCATGATCTGGCGACCATCAAGCATCGCGGCTGGTCGGTCGACGACGAGGAACGCCATCCCGGCATGCGCTGCGTCGCCGCTGCCATCTTCAACGAGTTCGGCGAGCCGATCGGCGGCGTTTCCGTGTCCGGCCCGACGGTGCGGGTGACGCCCGAGCGCCTGGCCGAGATCGGTCCGCTGGTGCGCGAGGCCGCGGCCGAGGTGACGAAGATGATCGGCGGCGTGAAAGTCTACTGACTGCGACAGCTTTTGTTTGCGCATGACCCCGGCGTCATGCGCCGGGCAGCGCGCTCTTGGCCACCATCTCGGGACGGCCGGACTAAACGTATCGCTGTACACCCTCGGCTGCATGGGCCCTGCCGTCTTGCCGAGGCGTTCGAATGCATGCGAAAGGGCGTGGATGCGGAAAACGGTTCAACTATTGCTCGCCGCTTCACTTTGCGGATGCGCTGCCACGACACCGGTGCCGGACTCGAACGGGCAGCGCGTCGATTCCATACCGATCTCGCTTGCCCTCGAGGAGATCATTACCGCCGGCGTCCGCCAGCACTTGAAGGATCCAGTCTCGGCGAAGTTCGGGACGATGCTTGCCGGTGAGCGGACGTTGAACGGCCGCCATGAGATCGTGGTTTGCGGCTTTGTCGACGACAAGCGCTCGGCCGGCGGCTCCAGCGACGGCAAAGCCTTCATTGCCAAGGTCAACCCGGATGCCGGAAACAGCTTCGAACTTGTCGCGATGAGCGGTGAAACGTCTAATGCCGGGCTTGCCATTGCCGGCGCTTGCCGCAGCGCGGGATTGGCGATCGAGGCCAAGACTTCGTAGCACCAAACGAAAAAGGGGCCGCGAAGCCCCCTTTCCGGTTGCCGAGACGGTGGCTCTCCTCTGTTTTACGCAATTC
>NZ_RZSV01000323.1:0-4886 GCF_004023205.1 Mesorhizobium sp. M1A.F.Ca.IN.020.03.2.1
TCCTCATCAGGATAACGACGAACGAAACCGACACCTCAAAATGTGCCGCCGCCGCACGCCGAGAATGGCCCGCCTCGACAAACCGCACAACACGTTCACGCAAATCGAGCGAATAGGGCTTGGGCATAGCAAATCACCTCCACAAGGAAGTGAATCACAAACCTTACATCAGCGGAATCCTTCGCGATTCAATCTGATGGTCCGACGCTCCTGGGCGACATTTTCACTAGAGGATCTTTCGCACCAGCCTGACGAGAACCAAGAGCATGTACGCGGCAAAGAACAGCGCCAGCGACCAGCCGAAGCCCGAAGGGCCGAAGGCGTCCATGCCGATGCCGATCGCCTGCGGGCCGATCACCATGCCGACCCCATAGCAGAGCACGAAGGCGGCGTTGGCAGAGGCGAGCTCATGGCCGGAAAGCTGAGAACCCAGATGCGCAAGGCCGATCGTGTACATGGCCGCGACCACACCGCCCCAGACGAACAGAAGCGCCGCCATCAGGTGCCAGTCCTTGGCGAAGAAAGGCATGAACACGGTTCCGATGAGGCCGACCGTGGCGCAGGCCAGAAGCAGGTAGCGGCGGTCCGAGACTCGGTCGCTGATCATGCCAATCGGTATCTGCAGCAGCACGTTGCCGAGCCCGATCATGGTCAGCAACAGCGCAGCGTCGGCCTCGGAGTAGCCGATGCGGCTGCCATAGACCGGGAACAGCGAAAAGCCGCCGGTCTCGACGGCGCCGAACACCAGCACGGCGAAGGTTGCTGTGGGCACCATCCAGATATAGCGCAGGAAATGGCTGGTTTCGCCGTCGGCGACGATCGCCGGGCTCTCGTTACGGGCCGCCAGCACCGGGATGGCAGCAAGCGTTACCAACGCAATGGTGACGCCGAACGGCAGGAATCCATCGGAGCCGACATGGGCGAACAGCCACGGCCCGGCGGCGAAGCCCAGAGAAAGCACCGTGGCGTAGATGCCAAGCACAAGGCCGCGACGATGCGGGGGCGCCGAGGTGCTGATCCAGAATTCCGACAGAATGAAGAGCACTGTCAGCGAAATGTGCAGCGCGACGCGGAGCGGAAACCACATCCAGAAGGCCGGCGCGAAATGAAAGCCGACAAAAGCGAGCGCGCCAACGGCGATCATCAAAAGCATGGTCTGGGCGACGCCGAGGCGCATGGCCAGCGGCGTGGCGAGCGGCGCGCCGGCGATCGAGGCGAGCCCGGCGACCGCCGTGTTGAGGCCGATCATCGAGGCCGAGTGGCCGCGCGATTCGAGGATGACGCTGAGCAGCGGCATGCCGAGGCCGATGGCAATGCCGACCACGCTGATCGAGGAGATCGCCGCAGTCATCGGCAGCCAGTGTACGCGTTCGTCGCCCTGTTGCTGGGTATCGACCGTCATCGATGGGGATGCTCTGCTTCTAAAGGACTTCGCGAACGAAGCGGTTTCGGATGAGGCGGAAGAACGGCACTGCGCCGCCCGGACGCAGCAACGGATCGTGGGCGAGCCGCCTTTCCAGTTCTTCCAGGATCATGCGGGTGATGTCGGGTGTGTCGGCCTTGCGGGCGTCGCCAAGCGGCAGCCAGACGAGCTCCTCCAACTCGTTGGTTGGACCACCGTCGGGCAATTCGACGGCGACATCCTCACGCCAGGCGCTGAAGAAGCGGGTATCGAAGCGGCGCACGCGGTTGGGCGGCGTTATGGCGCGGGCAATGAAGCGCAGGGCGTCCAGCGACGGTGCGACGCTGTGTTCGACGAAACCCTGCCAATCGCGCTTGGCGGTCGCGAACGGGCCTTTACGACCGATCAGCAGGCCGGCTTCCTCGTAAGTCTCACGAATTGCCGACATGGCGATGGCGCGCGCCCGTGCGGCACTCGCGCGGCCGGGGCCGCTCACAAGCCTCGCCTCTTCCTCAGGATGCAGCGGGGCAGCCACCGGAACGCGGCTGTCGGCGGGATCGGTGCGGCCCCCGGGGAAGACGAATTTTCCCGGCATGAAGGCGTGGCCGGCATGGCGCCGGCCCATCAGCACCAGAACGTCGCTGGCTCTCCTGTCGAGCAGGATCAAGGTTGCGGCATCGCGCGGGCGAAGCGCCCGACCGCCGTGCACGGCCAAGCCTTTATCGAGCTTGTCGACATCCGCCTTGGTCATTCCTTCCATGCGCTCGACCTAGCGGAAACTTCTCGAACGCGAAAGTGGCTTACGTGTTCGGGCCTTTGCACCAGCCCGGACCAAACGTCGCTGCCGGAGCAATTCCAGGAAAAAACGCGCAGCGGTTCTCGATCTGGAATTCCACTGCTCGGAGATGGTCGTTGTTTGTATCAAGGACAGAACCGCTCCAGGCTTAGAGATGCGGCTCGAACTCGTCCTTCTCGCCGCCGAAGCCGTGCATATAGAGCGCCCATTGCAGGCCGATGACGGCGCCTTTGACCGGCTGCAACAGCGCGACGGCCAGAATAATGGTCAGCGGCACCCAGATCAGCGCGTGCTGCCAGGTCGAAAGCGTGGTGGCGGCCTCCACAGTCATGAAGGCGCCAACCACAATGTGGCCGACGATGACGATCACCAGATAGGCGGGAAGGTCGTCGGCGCGATGGTGATGAAGCTCCTCGCCGCAGACGCCGCATTTGTCGACGGGCTTTGTGAAGGCGCCGAACAGCTTGCCTTCGCCGCAATGCGGGCACCGGCCAAGCATGCCGCGCTTGATTGCCGTCCACAGCGGACGCGCGACGCGGCCCGAATGGTGCTCGCCGCCGAAAACCTGTTCTTCCATGCCCTTCGACATCATCTTCTCCTGCCGCGGGGACCCGTGCGCGACTGCGACGCGCGGGCGCGGCCCTTGGTCTTGTGGAACGACCGTCGCGAGCCTGGCAGCGGCTTCGGGTCGCTCAGCATTTCGAAACGCATCGCGCCCGCCATCGGCGCAACCTCGAGCAGCCGCACCTCGACGCGGTCGGCTAGCTGGTAGCCCTTGCCGGTGCGCTCTCCGAACAGCGATCGAGCGGTTTCATCGTAGATATAGTAATCGCCGTCCAAACTTGACACCGGGATGAAACCATCGGCGCCATACTGCGGCAATTGGACAAAGAGTCCCGCCTTGGCGACGCCGGAGATGCGAGCGTCGAAGGTGTCGTTGATGCGCTCGGCGAGATAGGCCGCGATCAGCCGGTCGACCGTGTCGCGTTCGGCCGCCATGGCGCGGCGTTCGGTGGCCGAGATCAGCGCGCCGACCTCTTCCAGGCGATCCGCTTCCTGCTGCGTCAGGCCGCCGGGACCGAGGCCGAGCGCGGCAATCAGTCCGCGATGCACGATGAGATCCGCATAGCGCCGGATCGGCGAGGTGAAATGTGCGTAGCGTCTCAGGTTGAGACCGAAATGGCCGATGTTCTTCGGCGAGTATTCGGCCTGGCTCTGCGAGCGCAGCACCACTTCATTGACCAGCGCCTCGTTGTCGGCGCCGCGCACCCGCTCCAGAATGCCGTTGAACTGCCCGGGCCGCATCTGCGCGCCGCGCGCCAGCGACAGGCCAAGCGTGTGCAGGAACTCGCGCAGCGATTCCTGTTTCGCCAGCGACGGCGCGTCGTGGATGCGGTAGACGAGCGGCTCTTTCTTGCCTTCAAGCGTCTCCGCGGCCGCGACATTGGCCTGGATCATGAACTCCTCGATCAGCTTGTGGGCGTCGAGGCGCTCCGGCACGACGACCTGGTCGACGGTGCCGTCGGGCTTGAGCAGGATCTTGCGTTCCGGCAGCTCCAGTTCGAGCGGCTGGCGGCTGTCGCGGCCGCGCTTGAGCACGGCATAGGCGTCCCAGAGGGGCTTCAGAACGCCTTCGAGGATCGGCCCCGTCTTGTCGTCGGGCACGCCATCGATCCCCGCCTGCGCCTGCGGATAGGCGAGCTTGGCCGCCGATTTCATCATAATGCGGTGGAACGAGTGCCTGAGCTTGCGGCCTTCCGCCGAAAAGGTCATGCGCACGGCGATCGCCGGGCGGTCCTCCGCTTCGCGCAGCGAGCAGAGGTCGTTGGAGATGCGCTCGGGCAGCATCGGCACGACGCGGTCCGGGAAATAGACCGAATTGCCACGCTTCAGCGCCTCGCGGTCGAGCGGCGTGCCGTAGCGGACATAGGCCGCGACATCGGCGATTGCCACGGTGACGATGACGCCGCCGGGATTCTTCTTATCCGTATCGGGCGTGGCGAACACCGCGTCGTCATGGTCCTTGGCGTCGGCCGGATCGATGGTGACCAGCGGCAGATCGCGCCAGTCCTCGCGCCCGGCAAGCGAAACCGGCTTCACGGCGTCGGCTTCGGCGATCACATGGGCCGGAAAGACGTGGGGTATGTCGTGGGCGTGGATGGCGATCATCGAGACCGCCTTCTCGCTAGTCAGCGAGCCCAGCACCGCCAGCACCTTGGCCCGCGGCAGGCCGTAGCGCGAAGCGCGCGCCGGCTCGACCTCGACCAGATCGCCATTTTTGGCGCCGTTCTGGAATTCCTTGTCGACGATCAGCTCGGGCTGGCGGCGTTCCACCGGCTCGATGCGAAAGGTGCCGTCCTTCAGCACGCGGAAGACGCCGAGCACGGCTTCGCTGCGCTTCTCGAAAATCTTCATGACCCGCCCGGTATAGGCGGGGCCTGAGGGATCGTCGGTCGGGAAGGTCTTGGCGAGGACGCGGGCGCCGATGCCCGGAACCGGGCCGCTGGCGCCGCGCGAAATGCGGATGGCGATCACAGGCGGCGAGCCCGGGCCGGTATATTCGCTCGGATGCGCCAGAAGCACACCATCGTTATCGCGGCCGAAAATGTCGAGCACGGCGACATGGGGCAGGGAGCCGGCGCGGGTGAGCCGCTTGCGGTTCCTGGTCAGCAGGCCCTCATCCTGCAG
>NZ_RZSV01000324.1:0-4797 GCF_004023205.1 Mesorhizobium sp. M1A.F.Ca.IN.020.03.2.1
CTATTCGCGGCGCCGAAAGCCGCGTTGCCGGCGCGGTCGAGATGGCGGAAATCGTGCTCCTGGGCGCTCATGCCAATCGAATGGGCCGAATCGCCGCGTTGATCAAGCCCGCCGATCTGCCCTATACCGCATGCAGGCCGACGGGCCGCCATCAACATGGAAGCCTGGCGTGGAGCAGAGTGACAAAGTTCGCATATTGATCGCCGGCAGCGGCCCGGCCGGCCTGATCGCGACACTCGGCTTTGCCGAGGCAGGCTTTGCCGTAACGTTGGCTGGCCCCGAGGCCGCCGGCGGCGATGGCCGCACCACCGCCCTTATGAACCCTGCTCTCAAGGTGCTCGACCGGCTGGGTGTGCTGGACGAACTCAGACCGCAGGCGGCGCCGCTGAAAATGATGCGCATCGTCGACGCAACGCGCCGGCTGATCCGCAGCCCGACCGTCACCTTCCGCGCCAGCGAAATCGGCGAGGAGCAGTTCGGGCTCAACCTGCCGAACAAAATCCTGATCCCGGTGCTTGCCAAGAAGGTCGCCGCAAATCCCGGCATTGAGTGGCGAAAGTCGATGGTCGATGCCTGGCGGCTCGACGCCGACCACGCACATGCGAGCCTCGCCGATGGCAGTGAGGTCTCGGCATCGCTGGCGGTTGCCGCCGACGGGCGCCTGTCGCCGGCGCGCGAGGCCGCCGGCATCAGGGCCTCCGCCCGACCCTATCCTCAGTCGGCGCTCGTTCTCAATTTCAGCCATCGCAGCGAGCATGGCTTCATCTCAACTGAATTCCATACCGAGACCGGGCCGTTCACGCAGGTGCCGCTGCCGGGCAAGCGCTCCAGTCTCGTCTGGGTGGTGAAGCCGGAAACGGCACAGGAACTGGCCGCGCTCGACGATGCCATGCTGTCTGTTCGGGTCGAAGAGCAAATGCAGTCCATGCTCGGCCGGGTCTCGGTCGAGCCCGGCCGCCAAGTCTACCCGCTTTCGGCGGCCTCGCCTGGTCGGTTCGCGCAAAACCGTGTGGCGCTTGTCGGCGAGGCTGCTCATGTCTTCCCGCCGATCGGGGCACAAGGCCTCAATCTCGGCATCAGGGATATCGACGATCTAATTGGAATCGCCAGCGAAAATCGCGACGATCCCGGGTCGAGGCTGAGCCTTGCCGCCTACGACACGCGGCGCCGTCCGGACATCCTGGCGCGCAGCAGTGCGGTGAACTTGCTCAACATGTCACTGCTGTCCGACATGCTCCCGGCGCAGCTTGCGCGCAGCGCCGGCCTCAACGTGCTGGGCAGCTTCGCGCCGCTGCGCGCCTTCTTCATGCGCGAAGGCCTGCGGCCGGGAAGCGGTTTTCGGGCGCTCGCCGGCGGCTTCAGGAAACAGGCCGCGCGCTGAGGCACATTTGCAAACTACCGCTTTCGGCCGAGCATTGCGCCTGCCGATAGGTAGCTTGGTGGCCAGGGCGTCGGTAAAGCATTGCATTGGAGCAACGTCTGCGCCAAATCGTACCAAGCCGAAAGTCGGGGTCGATTTTTGAGCGCGTGACGTGTAGATTCAAGACCTTAGGCGCCCTGTGCGCGCAAGCCGCTGCGGCGCCTCGGGACCGAAGTGGTGAGTGCGATGAAGACGGCCAAATTCGCGATCGGACAAGTTGTTCGCCACCGGCTGTTTCCGTTCCGTGGCGTGATCTTCGACGTCGATCCGCAATTCGCCAACACCGAAGAATGGTATGAAGCGATCCCGGCGGACATGCGTCCAAGCAAGGACCAGCCTTTCTATCACCTTCTCGCCGAGAACTCCGAGACAGAGTACATCGCTTATGTATCCGAGCAGAACCTGCTCGAGGACCGGTCGGGCGAGCCGGTGCGGCACCCGCAGATCGGCGAGATGTTCGACAAGCTGCCCGACGGGCGCTACGAGCCGAAAGGTCACTCGAAACACTGAGGGCTGAACAAGCGACAATAAAAAAGCGGGGCGCCTGCCCCGCTCGCTTTTTAGCATGCTGGAGAAACGCTCCAACAATCAGTTGGCGGTCTTCGCCTTGTCCTGCTCTTCCTTAAGCTTCTTGGCGAAGTCCTGGTTGTTCTTGGCGACAAAGTCCTGCAGTTTCTTTTGGCGGTCCTCGATGTCCGACTGCTGCAGCGGCGGGCCGTCATAGGCGCCGCTGAAGCCCGTCAGCGCAACCTTGATCGGGTTCGGCTGGTTTTGGAAATTGACCGAGGTGAGCGTGATCTGCTGGCCCTTCTTGAAGGACGCGACAAGCTGGTCGGTCAGCGGCACTTCGGCCACGCAGCGATCCGGGAAGCAGATCACATAGTCGAGCTTCTGCGCCTTGCCGGAATCGATCTGCAGGCCGATGCCCGGAGGAACGAGACGGCCGGTCGGCACCGTCACCTGGAACACCTTACGGTTCACTTTGCCCTTGAGCTCGATCAGGCTGACGCCGGTGACGAGCTGGCCATTGCCGGCCGTGACGATGTTCTGCACGTTGCAGATATCGACGTCTTCCTGCTTGGTGCAGGCCTTGAACCAGCCCTGCGGAATCTGCGGCGGCTGCTGCGCGGAAGCGGTGAAAAGCCCGGCGCCCAGAACGCCGACCACGCCTGCGGCCAGCACCGAAAGGCGATACGCGTTGCTCGTCATATGGTGCACTTTCCTCTCAAATGATCCCGGGGACCGGCTTCTTCCTGCCGTGTGGTCCCGCTACCTGTTGCCCAAATGAGGCAACAGCATGACTTCGGAGCGCGTGTTACACTGCCAGCGGCGCCGAATCCAGCCCGGTTTCCGCGTTTTCTTGCCGCGTTCTCCTGCCCTGGACGGGCCTCATCGGCGATGCGTCGACTGAACCCAAGCGACCGGCGCGCGCCGATTCAATCGGGGAGCGAAATGCTCTAGGGTGCATGTCGAATCACCAAGCTGCCCGGCAAGGAGACGGTCATGGACCGCGTTCTCGTTCGGCTGATCGCCGCGACCTCGTTTCTGGCCCTCTCGCTGCTTCCGGCTTTGTCGGAACCGAAGCACGGCATCGCCATGCAGGGCGAGCCGGCGCTGCCTGCGGACTATACACATTTCGACTACGTCAATCCCGACGCGCCGAAGGGCGGCAGCGTCACCTATTGCGTCGTCGGCAGTTTCGACAATCTCAACCCCTTCATCCTGAAGAGCCTGCGCACCACCGCGCGCGGCATGATCGACACGGTCTACGGCAACCTGGTCTTCGAGCCGTTGATGCAGCGCAACTACAACGAGCCCTTCAGCCTCTACGGCCTGCTCGCCGACAGCGCCGACATGGACCCGGATCGCAAGAGCATCGAGTTCCACCTCGATCCCAATGCCAAATGGTCGGACGGCCAGCCGGTGACGCCGGAGGACGTGCTGTTCACCTACGATGTGTTCAAAGACAAGGGCCGCCCGCCTTACAGCGATCGCATGAGCATGATCGCCAGGCTGGAGAAGACCGGCGACCACAGCGTGAAGTTCACCTTCAACGAAAAGGCCAATCGCGAATTTCCGCTGATCGTCGCGCTGACGCCGATCATCCCCAAGCACGCCTTCGACAAGGAGACCTTCGACAAGACCTCGCTGAAGCCGCTGATCGGCAGCGGCCCCTATACCGTGGACAAGGTGCAGCCTGGACAGCGCATCGTGTTCAAGCGCAATCCCAATTATTGGGGCAAGGACATCCCATCTAAGCGCGGCTTCGACAATTTCAACCAGATCACCATCGAGTATTTCCTCAACGCCAACGCCAAGACGGAAGCGTTCAAGAAAGGCATCTGCGCCCTCGACGACGAGACCGATCCGGTCAAGCGCGACCGCGATATCGACTTCCCGGCCTTTCGCAAGGGTGATGTGAAGCAGGAATATTTCAACACCGGTATTCCGCCCGTGGTGACGGGCTTCCTGTTCAACACCAGGCTGCCGAAGTTTTCCAATCCGGTCGTGCGGCGCGCCCTCGGCATGCTCTACGACTTCGAATGGGCCAACAAAAACCTGTTCGCCGGCAAGTTCAATCGCACCATGAGCTTCTGGCAGAACTCCGAGCTGTCCGCGCTCGGCCATCCCGCCGACGACCGGGAGAAGGCGCTGCTTGCCCCCTACCCCGGTCGCGTCCCTGCCGAGGTGATGGACGGCACCTGGCGGCCGCCGGTCACCGACGGCTCCGGCCAGGACCGCAAGGTGCTGCGAGCGGCTTTCGAGCTCCTGAAAAGCGCTGGCTATCACGTAGAGGACGGCCGGATGGTCGACCCTGAAGGCAATCCGTTCGGCTTCGAGATCATGACGTCATCGCAGGACGAGGAGCGGCTTGCGGCTCTCTATCAGCGCACGCTGGAGAAGATCGGCATCGATGTAACCATCCGCGGCCTCGACGGCGATCAAATCCAGTCGCGCAAGCAGCGCTTCGACTTCGAGGTGCTGATCGGCACAAGCGGTTTCAACAATTCGCTCTCGCCCGGCAGCGAGCAGGTGGGGCGCTGGGGATCCGTCGCCGCCAAGCAGGAGGGTTCATTCAACCTGGCCGGCGTCGCCGATCCCGCGGTCGACGCGGCGATCAACGCGATGCTGAATGCCCGCACGAAGGAAGACTATGTCGCTGCGGTGCGCGTTCTCGATCGGCTGCTGATATCGGGCAACTACATGGTGCCCATGCAATACAACACGCAGCAGTGGCTGGCTTACTGGAGCTACCTGGAACATCCGCAAAAGACGCCCATATTCGGCTATCAGCTGCCGACATGGTGGCGAAAGCCCAACTGACGCGATCCCCCGCCTGACACCGACCAAGCAAGGAGACGAGCATGAGCGCGGAG
>NZ_RZSV01000325.1:0-4791 GCF_004023205.1 Mesorhizobium sp. M1A.F.Ca.IN.020.03.2.1
CCGCCAAAGGCGCGCACCATGCGGGCGCCGGCAACCAGCGCGACGATCTCGTCACGCGTGAACATCAGCGGCGGAAGGTCGAAACCTTCCCTCATCATGTAGCCGACACCCGCCTCGCCGTCGATCGGCACGCCGGTCGACTGCAAGTCGGCTATATCGCGGTAGATGGTCCGCTCGGACACCTCGAGCCACGTCCCGAGCTTCTGCGCGGTGACCAGTCTGCCTCCGCGCAGATGCTGCACGATCTGGAAAAGCCTGTCGGCGCGGCGCATCGTTTGACCCCTTGGCTTCGGTTCTACGCATGCCGCGGTCCCAAAACCGGTTCCCGCAGGTTCGAGGCTGCTTCAATAACGCAAGCCTCCTGACAACATAGTGTCAGGAGGCTGCAGCCACTCCACCACCGGACAACGGCGTCTTTCCTGAAACCCAGCGTTTCAACCGACATTACATCTGGGCGCGCCATGGCCGCTATCCAAGTCATGCGCCGAAAAATTTCAGTTCTCACGCACGCGGCCGTTATAAAGGTCCGGCCAACCGATGTCCTTGCGAATGTCCGCCGGCAAAGTGTTCAGGAAACGCTGGGTCCGGATCTCGTTCCGCACGGTGCGGATCTTGCCGACATAGTGCTGCACGCTACGCAGGATGGTAAAACCGTTCATGACCGAGCTCCTCTTTTTGACGAGAGGAGTATCTCACACCCCTGCTGACAGCAGTCTGTCAGCAGGGGTGCGAGGTAGCCGAAGCCGGCGCCAGAACGATCAGCGCGGTCCCATGGATGTCCCTTCGTTTGTCAGGAGCGATGCGGTGCGAAAGCGCCAAGAACCGCTTTGACAGCCGCCGAGGATGCTGCTCAAAGGCGGCATGACGAAACTGCTCGCCCTTGTCATCATCGGCATCATGCTCATCCAGATCATCAAGCCGCTCGGCTGGCCGGGGCTGAAGCGCCGCAGCGATTTCTGGAAGCTGGCGCTGCTTGCAATGGCCGCAATCTCGCTGGCGGCCATGCTTGGGCATTGGACTTGAGGCACGTCGATTTGAGGTGAGGACGGCCTGCGAAGGGCGGCGCTGGCCCCCGCTGGTTCGACGCCTCAGCTGGGAGTGCGGCCGGCAAAGATAAACCCGGGCCTTGGCCGCCCGGGTTCTCAGCGCTCTAGGGAAAGCTCAAAGCGCGTCGACGCGCTTCAAGTCGTTGTTGATGCATGTCGTTGCCCCAGAATCCCTGCACACTTCTGGGCGAGATGCATTGGTATCAGGCGGCCTTTTCCAGCGCCGGCTGCCATTGTCCGAGCGCCGCCAGATGATTCATGTGGGCGCGATGGATGAAGGCAGCCTGGCCGGCGGCGACGTTCGACGCCTTGCCGCTCCAGGCCTTCTGCGCGGCCGCCTGCAGGGCGCGGCCGTAGGAGAAGGAGAGCTTCCACGGATGTGGGCCGATGACGTTGATGGCGTTAAGGTTGGCCGTCGCTTCCTCGTCGTCCTGGCCGCCCGACAGGAAGGCAATGCCGGGCACCGCCACGGGCACGGTTTCGCGAAACAGCTTGATCGTCTTCTGGGCGACCGCTTCGGGACTGTCCTTCTTGCCCGATTTCTTGCCGGAGATGACCATGTTCGGCTTGAGGATGGTGCCTTCGAGCACCACGCGTGCGGCATAAAGCTCGCCATAGAGCTTCAGCAGGGTCGCCTTGCTCACCTCGTAGCAGGTGTCGATCGAGTGGGCGCCGTCCATCAGCACTTCCGGCTCGACGATCGGCACGATGCCTGCCTCCTGGCAGAGCGCGGCGTAGCGTGCCAGCGCATGCGCGTTGGAGGCGATCGAGGTGGCTGACGGCACGCCCTTGGCGGTGTCGATGTCGATCACCGCGCGCCATTTGGCGAACCGGGCGCCGAGCTTATAGTAGTCCGCCAGCCGCTCGCGCAGGCCATCGAGACCCTCGGTGATGGTGTCGCCGGGAAAGCCGGCGAGAGGCTTGGCGCCGACATCGACCTTGATGCCCGGAATGGCGCCGGCGGCCTTGATGATGTCGACCAGCGGCGTGCCGTCGGCAGCCTTCTGGCGAATGGTCTCGTCATAGAGGATGACGCCGGAAATATACTTGGTCATCGCCTCCTTGGCGCGGAACATCATCTCGCGATAGTCGCGCCGATTGTCGGCGGTCGATTCGACGCCGATGACGTCGAAGCGCTTCTTGATGGTGCCGGAGCTCTCATCGGCGGCCAAAAGGCCCTTGCCATCCGCCACGATCGCGGCGGCAATGTCTTCGAGACGTTCGCTCATGGTGCTCTCCTAAGGTGCGTTTATTCCGCGCTAGCAGAACACTACCGCCAAAGGAATGACGCCGAAAAGCTCGAATCGATTGAAAGTCTCGATAGCGGCGTCCGTTCGGAAAGTCTTGAATGACTCAGCGCTTCAGCACCTCGACGCCCGGCAGCGGCTTGCCTTCCATCCATTCGAGGAAGGCGCCGCCGGCGGTCGAGACATAGGTGAAATCGTCGGCGACGCCGGCATGGTTGAGCGCGGCCACCGTGTCGCCGCCGCCGGCGACCGAAACCAGCTTGCCTTCCTTTGTGCGGGCTGCCGCATGCTTTGCCGCAGCCACCGTGGCGCGGTCGAAGGGTTCGATCTCGAATGCACCGAGCGGGCCGTTCCAGACCAGCGTGGCAGCGCGGTCGATCCAATCGGCGACGCTCTTCACGGTTTTCTCGCCGACATCGAGGATCATGCCGTCTGCGGGCACGTCGGAGATGGCGACGGTTTGGCTGGCGGCACCCGCCTTGAATTCCTTCGCCACGACGCCGTCGGCGGGCAGAATGATGGCGCAGCCGGCTTCGGCCGCCTCGATCATGATCTGCTTGGCGGTGGAGGCCAGGTCATGCTCGCAGAGCGATTTGCCGACATCGGTACCGCGCGCGGCGAGGAAGGTGTTGGCCATGCCGCCGCCGATTACCAGCGCGTCGACCTTCTTCACCAGGTTCATCAAAAGATCGATCTTGGTCGAGACCTTGGCGCCGCCGACGATGGCCACGACGGGCCGCACCGGATTGCCGAGACCTTGTTCCAACGCGTCGAGCTCGGCCTGCATGGTGCGGCCGGCATAGGCCGGCAGGCGGTGCGCCAGGCCTTCGGTCGACGCATGCGCGCGATGCGCGGCGGAAAAGGCGTCGTTGACGTAGATGTCGCCATTGGCGGCGAGCTTTTCGGTGAAGGCCTGATCGTTCTTCTCCTCGGCCTTGTGGAAGCGGGTGTTTTCCAAAAGCAGGACGTCGCCATCCTTCATGGCGGCAACCGCGTCGGCGGCCTTGTCGCCGATGCAGTCGGAGGCGAAGCCGACCGGGCGGCCGAGCACTTCCGCCGTGGCGCGAGCGATCGGCTCGAGCGAAAATTCGGCCGACGGGCCGTCCTTCGGACGACCGAAATGCGCGAGCAGTATCACCCTGGCGCCTTTGCCGGAGAGCTCGGAAATGGTCGGCGCGATGCGCTCGATGCGGGTGGCGTCCGTCACCTTGCCGTCGGCGACGGGAACGTTGAGGTCGACGCGCACCAGGATGCGCTTGCCGCCAACGGCGCCGATATCGTCGAGTGTCTTGAAGCCGGCCATGGTCGTCCTTTCCGCCAAAAACGCGGCGACCTTACCCGCCACCGGGCACGATGCAAGGCCTGGGCCGCACAGCGCGTGCAAAAATGATGTCGTTGTGTGACGTCAGCTCTCGCTGGCTGATTTTGGCGCCATGGGCTTGGACGTCGTCATTTCGTCCGGCTCGCTTTGAGGAACCTTGCTTGGCGCTGGTTTGCGCCAGCCGCGGATAAAGGCGGCGATGCGGTCGGCGATCTCGCCGGCGCTCAGGAAAACCGGCACGCGCGCCACCGGCGCGGTCGGCTCGAAGGACAGGCCAAGCCCGGTGATCCGGCCCTTCTCGTCGACATCGCGTACGATCAGCTCGATCGGGCCGATCATCACGCGGTCGGCATATTCGGCCTGGCCGCCGAGCCGCTCGGTGACCAGCGCCGCGACGGTGAGCTTCTGTTCGGTCTCGGTGAGGCCGGGCCCATAGGCGGCTTCGAGCTCGGCGGCGGAGCGGGCCGGATCGACGGCAAAGGCGCCAAAGAAGTCGGCATCCTCGGGGTCGACGACGGCGCGGCTGGCGAAGAGCTTGTCGAGCAGGCGCGGATAGCGGTCCGGCACGAAGATGTAGACCTGATCGCCGGCGGCGAGCCGGCCCATGTCCTGGAACCGCATGGAGCGGCCGTCGCGCAGCACCAGCGAAGGCCTCGCCCAGCGCGGGATGCGTTCGCCGCGCGCCACCGGACTACCGGGAGCGACGCGATAGGCGAGCAGCTCGTGGTGAGCCGAGCCCGGCAGCTCGAGCTCGACCTTGTCGAGCGGTCCAAGCCTTGCCGGCACGACGAGGCCGAGACGGCGCGCCAGCGGACCGACGGTCCAGCCCTGCACCACCAGCGAGACCAGCACGATGATGAAGGCGACATTGAAGATGAGGCGACCGTTGGCGAGACCGCCGAGCAGTGGCGTGATGGCAAGCAGGATCGAAACGGCGCCGCGCAACCCGACCCAGGAGACGAAGGCGACCTCCGGACGTGGCAGGCGGAACGGCATCAGGCAGAGCCAGACGGCCAAGGGCCGCGCCACGAAGATCAGGAACAGGCCGAGCAGGATCGCCGGCAGCAGGATCGCTGGGAATTGCGAGGGCGTGGCAAACAGGCCGAGGATCAAAAACATGATGATCTGCGCCAGCCACGACATACCGTCCTGGAAGCGCTTCAGGATGGTGACGGCG
>NZ_RZSV01000326.1:0-4781 GCF_004023205.1 Mesorhizobium sp. M1A.F.Ca.IN.020.03.2.1
GGCTTACGGCTATGTCTTCCAGGCGGCGGCGCTGTTTCCTTGGCGCACAATCGAGCGGAATGTGGCGCTGCCGCTGGAAATCATTGGCCTCAGCCAGGCCGAGCAGGCGGAACGCATCAAGCGAACCCTCGAACTCGTCAACCTCTCCGGCTTCGAGAAGAAGTATCCCTGGCAGCTGTCCGGCGGCATGCAGCAGCGCGCCTCGATCGCGCGCGCGCTCGCCTTCGACGCCGATTTGCTTTTGATGGACGAGCCGTTCGGCGCGCTCGACGAGATCGTGCGCGATCATCTGAACGAACAGCTTCTCGAACTCTGGGATTCGACCAACAAGACGATCTGCTTTGTCACTCACTCGATCCCCGAGGCGGTCTATCTGTCGACCCGCATCGTGGTGATGTCGCCGCGGCCGGGCCGCGTCACCGACGTGATCGAATCCACCTTGCCCAGGAAGCGGCCGCTCGACATCCGCGAGACGCCGGAATTCCTGGCGATCGCCGCGCGCGTGCGCGACGGGTTGAGGGCGGGGCACAGCTATGATGATTGAGGGTGCTTGCCAGCGGACGGACACCCGCTGCTTCGACATCCTGGGGCGGAGCAAGCGCGAAGCCGCGCGCGTGGCGGGAGCCGACCGCCGTGATTTCGTTATCCTAGGGTGGAGCGACGCGAAGCGGAGCGCAGACCCTAGGATCCATGCCGGGACGTCGACCGAAGGCCGTAAGCGGCTCAGAATACCCGACGAGCTGAGCGCGGCGCAGGGAGCCGTATTCTGCGCCACAGCGGAGCGTCGAGGTAACGGCATGGATCCTAGGGTCCGCGGCGGGCCGCTTCGCTCCTTGCTCCGCCCTATGATGACGAAAAACGCGCAGCGCCGCGTGCTGCCGTTGCGCCGGGGGAAGGCCCGCTAAATGGACTCCTTCCGTTCCAAGATCATCCCGGTCACGTCAATCCTCGCCGGCGTGGTGGTGCTCTGGTATGTCTTCGCCGTCATCCTCAATGCGCCGTTCCAGCGCGATCTCGACGCCAGAGCCAACGAAACCCCCGGCACGGTCGAATTCATCGGCAAGACATTATCGCAGCCGAAGCCGACGCTGCCGGCGCCGCACCAGGTGGCGGTGAACTTCTTCGAGAACACCTTCCTGCGCGGCATCACCTCGAACCGCAGCCTTGTCTACAATGCCTGGGTGACGCTGTCCTCGACGCTGCTCGGCTTTGCTTTCGGCACGGCGCTCGGCATCGTAATCGCCGTCGGCATCGTGCATGTGACGACGCTCGACCGCAGCCTTATGCCGTGGATCATCGCCTCGCAGACCATTCCGATCCTGGCGGTGGCGCCGATGATCATCGTGGTGCTGGCGGCCATCGGCATCACCGGGCTGATCCCCAAGGCGCTGATCTCGACCTATCTGTCGTTCTTCCCGGTTGCGGTCGGCATGGTGAAGGGATTGCGCTCCCCCGAGCTCATGCATCTCGACCTGATGCACACCTATAATGCCAGCGCCTCGCAGACCTTCTGGAAGCTGCGCGTCCCCGCATCGGTGCCGTTCCTGTTCACGTCGATGAAGGTGGCGGTGGCCGCGAGCCTAGTCGGCGCCATCGTCGGCGAATTGCCGACGGGTGCTGTCGCCGGAATCGGCGCCAAGCTGCTTTCCGGCGCCTATTACAGCCAGACGATCGACATCTGGTCGGCGCTGGTCGCGGGGTCGATCGTCGCGGCGCTGCTGGTCATGGTGGTCGGCATCGCCGGCCGCCTGGTCGACCGCGCCATGGGTGGGAGGCCGGCATGACCTGGCTGAAACCATCGTGGCAAGCGGTGCTGGCGATCCTTCTTTGCGTCGTCGCCTTCGCGCTCGGAGCGATGTCGACACCGGAAGCGGCGGCGCTCGCCGAGCCTGCCGCGACGGTTGCCTACCCATATATGGGCACCAAAGGCCTCATCCTCGGATTGCTGCTGATCGCGGCGCTGGTTTCAACGGTGAGACTCGCGCCACTTGTCGAAGCGGTTGTCCTGTTCGTCGGCGCTCATGTCGCAGCGTGGCTTCTGGTCAGGGGCATCGGAGGCTTCGAGGGCACGGCGCTGGCGCCGTACTTTCTGGTTCTCGCTGCCGCCTGGCTGCTTGCCTGGCGCTGCGTCGCGCTGTTGTCCTCGCTACGGACTGCAGCCAGCGGGGCCAAAACGGCGCTTCGCCTGATCATTCCGGCGATCTTCGGCGCCTGGATCCTGATCATCTGGGAAGCGGTGACGCGCGGCGCCGGCATTCCCTTCATCCTTTTGCCACCGCCGAGCGCCATCGGCGCGCGCATCGCCAACTCGCTGCCGAACCTGGGATCGGACGTGCGGCAGACGATCTTCAAGGCGGTGCTGATCGGCTACATCGTCGGCAATCTCGCCGGCTTCGTCGTCGCCATCCTTGCCGACCGTGTGCCGTTCCTCAGGCGCGGGCTGCTGCCGATCGGGAACATGGTGTCGGCGCTGCCGATCATCGGCGTCGCGCCGATCATGGTGATGTGGTTCGGCTTCGACTGGCCGTCCAAGGCGGCGGTCGTGATCATCATGACCTTCTTCCCGATGCTGGTGAACACCGTCGCGGGGCTTGCCGCCTCCGGCCACATGGAGCGCGATTTGATGCGCACTTATGCGTCGGGCTACTGGCCAACCTTGCTGAAGCTGCGGCTGCCGGCGGCAATGCCGTTCATCTTCAATGCGCTGAAGATCAACTCGACGCTGGCGCTGATCGGCGCCATCGTCGCGGAGTTCTTCGGCACGCCCGTGGTAGGCATGGGATTCCGCATTTCGACGGAAGTCGGGCGGATGAACATCGACATGGTCTGGGCCGAAATCGCAGTTGCAGCACTGGCGGGTTCGGTCTTTTATGGCGTGGTCGCTCTTGTCGAGAGAGCCGTCACGTTTTGGCATCCCTCTGTCCGTGGTGGATAGGGGCGGTGGGTTTGGGTGCTAACTTCAGAGGGTAAAAACATGAAAAGACTGGTAATTTCTGCTCTGGCCGGGGCGATGTCGCTGGCCGCTTTCCAAGCGATGGCGGCCGACAAGGTGACGCTGCAGCTGAAATGGGTCACGCAGGCCCAGTTCGCTGGCTACTACGTCGCCAAGGCCAAGGGCTTTTACGAGGCCGAAGGGCTCGACGTCGACATCAAGCCGGGCGGGCCGGATATCGCGCCCGAGCAGGTGATCGCCGGCGGCGGCGCCGATGTGATCGTCGACTGGATGGGCGGCGCGCTGGCCGCCCGTGAAAAAGGCGTGCCGCTGGTCAACATCGCCCAGCCGTTCAAGAAAGCCGGCATGGAACTGGTCTGCCCGAAGGACGGCCCGATCAAGACCGAAGCCGACTTCAAGGGCCACACGCTCGGCGTCTGGTTCTTCGGCAACGAGTACCCGTTCTATGCCTGGATGAACAAGCTCGGCCTCAAGACCGACGGCGGCAAGGACGGTGTCACCGTGCTGAAGCAAAGCTTTGACGTTCAGCCGCTGATCCAGAAGCAGGCGGACTGCATTTCGGTCATGACCTATAACGAGTACTGGCAGCTGATCGACGCCGGCTACAAGCCGGAGCAGCTCACCGTCTTCAACTATTCGGCCATGGGCAACGACCTGCTCGAGGACGGCCTCTACGCGCTGGAGAACAAGCTGAAGGATCCGGCCTTCGAGGACAAGATGGTGCGCTTCGTGCGCGCCTCCATGAAGGGCTGGAAATACGCCGTCGACAATTCGGATGAGGCGGCCGAGATCGTCATGGATAATGGCGGCCAGGACGAGAACCATCAGAAGCGCATGATGGGCGAAGTCGCCAAGCTGATCGACAATGCCGACGGCAAGCTCGATCCGGCCACCTATGAGCGCACCGCCAAGGCGCTGCTCGACCAGAAGATCATCGCCAAGGAGCCGTCGGGCGCCTACACGACCGCGATCACCGACAAGGCGATCAAGTAAGGTCGACCTCGCCAGTCGAGACTTAACGGGGGCGGGTGACCGCCGCTTTTGCTTGGCTGTGGTAAAATATCCGTGTGCAGGGATACAAGCGGCCTGCCAACCGTTGCAGTGGGGCATCCGCGCGCCGGGGGAGCCGCGGCGGGGCGGATGCGCGCCAGCCAAGGAGGTTCTCCAATGCGCATCCAATCATGGCCGATGCTTTCGGCCTTTGCTGTCTCGACTGCTTTGCTGCTCGCATCTCCGGCCTTGGCCGAAACTGTGAAGTACAATGCGACGCTCGACGGTAGCCAGCAGAGCCCGCCCGTCACCACCAAAGGCAAGGGAACCGCCACATTCACCTTCGACACCGCCAAGAAGAAGCTCAGCTGGAACGTCAAATATTCCGGCCTCAGCGGACCTGCGACGGCTGCTCACATTCACGGGCCGGCCGCGTCGGGTGAAAACGCACCTCCGGTGATCCCATTCAAGAAGCTCAAGAGCCCGATCAAGGGATCGGCGACGCTGACCGACGCGCAGGCGGCCGACCTCGAGGCCGGCAAGTACTACGTCAACGTCCACACCAAGGCGAATCCGGACGGCGAGATCCGCGGCCAGATCGAGAAAGCCGGCGGATCGATGTAGCGGAGTTTCCTCAGGCAGCAGCGAGGGGGGCGACCGCCTCGTTCTGCCTGATCAGGACTTGTCGCGTATCTGTGTCAGCGTGCGGGTCGGCGTGATGGCTTCGGGATCGAGCCTGATCTCGACGATCGCCGGCTTGCCGCTGGCGCGTGCGCGTTCGAAGGCCGGAGCGAAGTCTTCGGTCCTTGCGACGGTCTCGCCATGGCCGCCATAGGCG
>NZ_RZSV01000327.1:0-4752 GCF_004023205.1 Mesorhizobium sp. M1A.F.Ca.IN.020.03.2.1
CACCGTGACCCTGATCGGCGCCGGCACGGATTCGCCGATCAGGGTCACGGTGGGCGTCACGCTCGCCGGCCATGACGCGATGGTGCAGCGGCTGTGGTTCAGCGCCTTTGCCCAGCAGCTGGCGCTGGTGGCGATCGCCGGCCTCTTCGTGCTGCTTGGCCTGCGCCGCGGGCTGGCGCCGCTGATGCGCCTGCGCGATACGGTGCGCTCGCCGGATCGCAGCGATCTCGACCCGGTCGAGGTGCCGGGCGCGCAAAGCGAGATCCGGCCGCTGATCGACGCGCTCAACGCCTATATGGAGCGCGTGCGGGCGCAGATGGCGGCGCAGCGCCGCTTCATCGCCAATGCCGCGCACCAGCTGCGTACGCCGCTGGCGCTCATGTCGACACAGGCGAGCTATGTGCTGCGCGAAAGCGCCGCCGACCGGCGCGAGGAGGCGCTGGTGGCTCTACAGGCAGGCTCCGGCCGGCTGGCGCGGCTGGCCGAACAGCTGCTTACGCTGTCGCGCGCCGAGCCGGGCAGCCGCCGGCCGCGTGCCGACCGCATCGACCTCACCGAAGCCGCCCGCGAGGTGCTGGAAACACATGCGCCGAAGGCCGTCGAGCGCAACATCGATCTTGGGCTCGAGGAAGCCGGACCTGTTCCCGTCATCGGCGAGGGCACCATGCTGCGCGAGATGATCGTCAACCTGGTCGACAACGCGCTGCGCTACACGCCAGCCGGCGGCACGGTGACCGTCCAGCTGGCCGCGATCGGTCGCGAGGGCGTGCTGACGGTCACCGACACCGGTCCCGGCATTCCGGCCGAAGAGCGCGAGCAGGTCTTCGAGCGCTTCTACCGCATTGCCGGTGCTGCCGAGGAAGGCAGCGGGCTCGGACTCGCGATCGTACGCGAGGTGGTCGAGAATGCCGGCGGCAGCGTTGCGCTTGGCGGGGCCGCCGGCAGCGGGCTCAGGGTCGAGGTCCGGCTGCCGCTCGCCGCGCCCCAGGACAGGCCGACTGGAGCGGTCAGGCCCCCTGCTCGTTGAACGGCGCCGGACGCCATTTGACGACGTAGTTCTCGAAACGGGTGATGATGAACTCCACCACCAGCGCCATCACCGCCAGGATAATCATGGCGGCGAAGACGCCATTGGCGTTGAACGCGCCCTGGGCGGTCGAGATCAGCAAGCCCATGCCCTGCTTGGCGCCGAGGAACTCGCCGACCACGGCGCCGACCAGCGCGAAGCCAAAGCTGACATGCAGGCTCGCCAGGATCCAGCTCATGGCCGATGGGATGATGACTGTGGTGGTGATCTGGTAGGGCGAGGCGCCGAGGATCTGGGCGTTGGCGATCATCGCCCTGTCGGCCTCGCGCACGCCCTGGAAGGCGTTGGCGAAGACCACGAAGAACACCATGACGACGGCCAGCGCCACCTTCGAGGCCATGCCGAGGCCGAGCGCAATGATGAAGACCGAGCCCAGCACGACGCGCGGCACCGAGTTGGCGATCTTGATGTAGATCGAGAAGACATCCGCCAGGAGCTTGTTGCGGCCAAGGATGATGCCGGCGGCGATGCCGCCGACGGCGCCGATGGCGAAGCCGAGGAAGGTTTCCTCGAGCGTCACATAGATCTGCAGCCAGAGCGGCCCCTGCGAGGTGCCCTCGGTGACCCAGGACCAGATCTGCTCCCAGATGCCGGAGGGGCTTGAGAAGAAGAACGGATCGATGACGCCGTGATCGGCGCCAAGTTCCCAAAGAGCGAGGAAGACGATCAGGATGGCGAGCCGCAGGCCGATAACCAAGGCATGGCGGCGGCGCAGCCGCGCCCTCGCCCGGGCTTCCGCGGCGACGATCGAGGTCGCGCGGGCGGCTTGGTGAGAGGCTGGAGAGATGGCGGTCATGGCAAGTCTCCTTTCAATGGCCGGTCTGCAGGCCGCGGCTCTGGCCGAGCTGCACTTCCTCGCGCAGGTCGTTCCAAATCACCTTGGCGATCTCGATGAATTTCGGATCGTAGCGGATGTCGGCCATGACACGCGGGCGCGGCAGGTCGATGCGATAGACGCTCTTCACCGTGCCCGGCCCGGCGGTGAGCACATAGACCTTGTCGGCCAGCGCCACCGCCTCCTCGAGATCGTGAGTGACGAAGACGACGGAGGATTTGAGCTCCGACCAGAGGCCGAGCAGCTCGTCCTGCATGGCGGTGCGGGTCTGCATATCGAGCGCGCTGAACGGCTCGTCCATCAGCAGGATCTTCGGCTGGTTGATGAAGGTTTGCGCTAGCGCGACCCGCTTGCGCATGCCGCCAGAGAGCTGGTGCGGATAGTGTTTCTCGAAACGCGCAAGGCCGACGCGTGCGATCCAGTCGCGCGCCCGGTCATAGGCTTGCGCCTTCGGCGTGCCGCGATAGAGCGGGCCGGCGGCGACATTGTCGATCACGCTGCGCCACGGAAACAGCGCGTCCGCCTGGAAGACGAAACCGATGTCGCGGCTGATCTCGGTTACGGGATTGCCCATGACGCGGACATTGCCGGTCGTCGGCCTGAGCAGCCCGGTGACGAGGTTGAGCGTCGTCGACTTGCCGCAGCCGGTCGGCCCGACGACGCAGGCGAACTCGCCGCGCGCCACCGTCATGGTGAAATCGCGGATGGCCGTCATCATGTGGCCGTCGGGGGTGACGAAGCGCAGCGTCACATCGTCGATGGCGATCGCGGCATCGGCCGGCGCCGCGGCCGGAGACAATTTCTCGGCCGCCATGGTTTGCAACTGCATGGCACACTCCTGTAGCGATGGTGCGAGGATGGCTGGGGCTCGAGCCCATGGGCCCGCCGCGCCTCGGTATCCGGAAAGGCGCCGCTGCCGAATTCAGACAAGCGGCGCAACTTGTTGTTCTTCAACGACCGAGCCGGCAGGCCCGGCTCCCTGTCGGCGCTACTTGGCGGCGTCGACGAATGCCGTGGTATAGGTCTTCGACAGATCGATCTGCTTGCCCTGCAAGCTCTTCGAGAAGGTCGACAGCACCTTCAGCACCGTCTCCGGGCCATCGGCGGGCATGCGGCCGTCAGGCGTGAACATCGCCTTGCCGCCGGCCAACCCTTGCACATAGAGGTCCTTGTTGCCGGCGTAATAATCCTTCGGCATCTGGTCCGCGATCTCTTCGGCCGAATGGCTGGCGATATACTTCATCGTCTTGACGAAAGCGTTGGCGAGCTTCTGCGCCTCGTCCTTATGGCTCTCGATCCAGGCGGACTGGACATAGAAGGATGCCGCCGGATAGTCGCCGCCCAGCGCTTCCCTGGTCTTTTCGGGCGTGCGCATATCGACCAGCACGTTGGCCTCGCCGGTCTGAAGCAGCTTGGCGATGGTCGGCTCGGTGGTCATGCCGGCCTGGATCTGGTCCTGCTTGACGGCGGCGATGAAAGTGTTGCCGGCGCCCACCGGCAGCAGCGTGTAGTCGCCCGGCTTCAGGCCGTTGCGCACGGCGAGATACTGCGTCAGGAAATCGGTCGAGGAGCCAAGACCGGTGACGCCGAGCGTGGCGCCCTTGAAGTCGGCCGGCGATTTGATTTCCGGATGCTTGGCCGAAACCAGCTCGACCTCGCCCGGCGCCTGGCTGAACTGGACGATCGACTGGATGTATTTGCCCTTCGACTGCAAGTCGACGGTGTGATCATAGAAGCCGACGACGCCCTGCACGGCACCGGCCAGCAACTCATTCTCGGCCTCGACGCCGGCGCGGGAGTTGACCAGCTCGACATCGAGCCCCTCATCCTTGAAGTAGCCGAGCTGCTGGGTGAGCACGGCCGGCAGGTAGATCTGCTTTTCCATGCCGCCGACGATGATAGTGATCTTGTCGGCAGCCGATGCCGCCGTGGCGCCCGCGGCGACGATGGCAAACGAAAGCGCCGCCGAACGCAAGACGCACTTCGAGATGAAACCGGTCACGTAACTTCCTCCACCTGGGCGGCGTGCCACCAGGCCACGCCGCATTTCCTCCTTGCCGGCCCGCTCCCGGACCGATCCCGCGGCGAACGCCGCAAAAATGTCATGGCATGCCCAAGCTTTCAGCTGGCTTTCAGTCATTTTAGCGGCCGAAAGAGCGAATTCCGCAGCTATCGCTGGTCACGAAGCGGCGAAGCCAAGCACATCGTGCATGCCGTATTCGCCTGGACACTGTCCGGCCACCCAGAGTGCCGCCGCGATGGCGCCGCGAGCAAACATCGAGCGGTCGCCAGCCGAGTGCGAGAGCGTCAGCGCCTCGCCCTCGGCGAGGAAGCTGACGGAATGCTCGCCGATGATGCTGCCGCCGCGCAGCACGGCGAAGCCGATCTCGCCGGCAGGGCGTGTGCCGACAATCCCATTTCGAGCGCGCCGCGCCACTTCGTCCAGCCTGACGCCGCGTCCGCGCGCCGCCGCCTCGCCCAACATCAGCGCCGTTCCGGACGGCGCATCGACCTTGAAACGGTGGTGCGCTTCCAGGATATCGATGTCGCAATCGTCAGCCCCAAGCGCCCGCGCCGCCTGCTCCACCAGCCCGGTCAGCATGTTGAGACCCAGCGAGTAACTGCCGGAGCGCACGATCGCGATCGTCTTCGCCGCGTCGGCGATCGTCTCCAGCTCGGAACCATCTAAGCCGGTGGAGCCGATCACCAGCGCCGGACCGCCGCGCGCCGCGCATGCCTTTGCTAGTTCGACTGACGCCGCCGGCGTGGTAAAGTCGATGACGACGTCGGCAAGCGCCAGCGCCGCGTCGCGCGCGACCAGCCCCTCGCC
>NZ_RZSV01000328.1:0-4733 GCF_004023205.1 Mesorhizobium sp. M1A.F.Ca.IN.020.03.2.1
CGAAGCGGCCGGCGCCGACTTCATTCCCGAGTACGGCGGCGGTGCCGGGGTGAGAACTGCGGAAGCCATGAAGCGGATAGCTGCTCCCCTTGGCAAGCCAGCTTGCGTGCGCCTCCTTTGCCTTTGACGGCCAATCCCTCTAAAATGTGCGGCCAAGAAGAAAGAGGGGGGGAAGGCTTATGACTGAGCCTGACGCTGCGCACGAAGCAATCGTCGATACGTGGCGTAGTTTTGGCGCCTCTGATTATGAGTACTTTGAGAAATACGAAAACCCTGAGTTGGTGGCTTGGTTTTGGGCACCGGCGAGCCGCTTTCGCAAAGCTTTTGAGCGATATTTGAACTTGGATGATGTGCTCGAAATAGCCAGCGGTGCCGGACGTCATTCGGCGCAGATCGTCGGCCGTTGCAGGCGACTGACGTTGATCGATACTTCGGTCGATGCCACTGCATTGGCTAGGAAACGGTTTTCAAGCGCTTCTCATGTGACCGTGACGCTTTCACCGGACGGCAAGAGTCTAGCGTTTGAAAAGGGGCGCTTTTCCTCCGTTTTCAGCTACGACTCGATGGTTCATTTCGAACCGCTGACCGTGGCGTCCTACATCATGGAAGTCGCCTCCGTCTTGAAACCGGGGGGACGAGCTCTCCTTCATCATTCGAACTACTCGGATAATCCAACCGCATCCTTCGGGGAAATCCCGATTGGCGGAATTTCATGCCAAAGGGATTTGTCGAGCATGTCAGCGCGCGTGCAGGGCTGACCGTCATCGAACAGCAGACGTTCCCGTGGAACGGGAACAGCGAGACTGACGCTCTCACCGTCGTGGAGAAGGGTTAACAGCGCGCCCTGCGCTGGTCTTCTGCGGCCCGGAAGGCGAGCCATAGCCGGTCCAGTTGCGATGAGAACCGATGCGGAAGAGCAATATTCGGTGGCAATACGGTGCCATCCCGCCCACAAGGCTGGACTCGTGTCGGCCCAAGTGCTTGAAATCGCGGCGCGCGGACGTGGCGGAATTGGTAGACGCAAGGGACTTAAAATCCCTCGATCTCTGATCGTACGGGTTCGATTCCCGTCGTCCGCACCACCCTTCGCTCCTCGCTTCGGGTGGCAGGCCACTCAACCCTTGATCGGATTGAGCTTCAGGTGCTGGATCAAAATGATGGTCTTGGCGTCGACGATACGGCCGTCGGCGATGCCGGCCAGCGCCTCGTCGAGCGGCATTTCCAGCACCTCGATGTCTTCGCCCTCTTCCGGAGCTCCGCCGCCGTCGGAAATACGGTCGGCCGGCGAATAGCGCGCGGTAAAGAACCAGAGCCGTTCCGTCACGCTCCCGGGGCTCATATAGGGCGCGAACAGCCGCTCAACGTTCTTCAAATGATAGCCGAGCTCCTCTTCCGCTTCCTTGCGGATGCAGGTTTCCGGATCGTTTTCGTCGAGCAGACCGGCACAGGCCTCGATCAGCGGCTCGCGATGACCGGTGACGTAGGCCGGATAGCGGAACTGCCGCACCAGCAGCACCGTCGAGCGCTGCGGATCGAAAGGCAGGATCACCGCGCCGTCGCCGCGATCGTAGGTTTGGCGGATCTGCGTCTCCCAGCGCCCATCACGGCGGCGATAGTCGAGCACCGTCTTCTTGAGCACCGCCCAATCGTCGGACAGGACTTCTTCAGACTGGATGCGGACGCGATCTTCCATGATTGGCTCCGTGCTGTCGGCAAGCGTTATCGGCGAACAGGCGCGGGCGCAATCCTGGAAAGCGACTGGTCCAGCGAGACTTTCACCGGCTGTTGTCTGGCGCGAAGTGCCGCGGCTGCCTAGATAGCGATATCTCTCCCAGGAGCCGTTTCCATGACATCATCGCTTTTCCAGCCGATCACCCTCGGCGGCCTGACCTTTCCAAACCGTATTGCGGTAGCGCCGATGTGCCAGTATTCGGCCGAGGACGGTTCCGCCAGCGACTGGCATCTGCATCACTGGATGAACCTGGCCATGTCCGGCGCCGGCATGGTGACCGTCGAGATGACCGACGTCGAGCGGCGCGGCCGCATCTCGCATGGCTGTCTTGGCCTCTACTCCGACGACAACGAGGCGGCGGCCAAGCGCACGCTCGATGCGGCCAGGCGCGTCGCTGCGCCCGGCACCAAATTCGGCGTCCAGCTCGCCCATGCCGGCCGCAAGGCATCCAACAGAAGGCCTTGGGAAGGCGGCGGCCCCCTGCAAGCGGGCGAGGATCCCTGGCAGACCGTTTCGGCTTCGGCCATCGCCTATGACACAGGGTGGAATATACCGCACGCATTGGGCGAGGAAGAGATCCGGCAAGTCATCCAACATTTCGCCGATGCGGCCAAGCGGGCCGAGCGCGCCGGCTTCGACTTCATCGAGCTGCACGCCGCTCACGGCTATCTGATCTTCCAGTTCCTGTCGCCACTTTCCAACCAGCGCACCGACCGCTGGGGTGGCTCGCTGGAAAACCGCATGCGCTTCGCCGTGGAGATCGCCAGGGCGGTGAAGAAGGCAGCGCCGGGCCTGATGCTGGGGGCCCGCCTTTCGGTGAAGGAATGGGTCGACGGCGGCTTCGAGATCGAGGAGGCAATCGAAGTGGCCAAGGCGCTGAAGGCGGAAGGCGTCGCCTATCTGTGCTGTTCCAGCGGCGGCAATTCGCCGTTGCAGAAGCTGCCCAGCGGCCCCGGCTACCAGGTGCATCTGGCCGAGGCTGTGCGCAAGGGCGCCGGCATTCCGACGCGCGCCGTCGGCCTGATCGACGATCCGCAGCAGGCCGAGGCGATCGTGGCCGACGGCCGCGCCGACATGGTGGCTCTGGCGCGCGCCTTCCTTGCCGATCCGCGCTGGGGCTGGCGCGCGGCGGCGACGTTCAGCGAGGAAATCCGTCCGGCGCCGCAGCTGGCACGCTCGGTCACGACGATGCAGCACTGGATGAAGGCCGCGGGCTGAACGGCTTGCACAGGTGACGATGGGCTGAGACCTTTGGGCGCAGCCATCCGCCACCATTGCAACCAAATTGGCCGTTTTACGTTGGCGGCCATGACAGACAGCAAGCCATTTGAGAAGCCGGTGGTGGTCGAACTCGGCCATGTCGGCAAATATCGCCAAATAAGCAGCACCCGCGAAGCGGCCGAGTGCCTGATGACCGTGTGGCCGCTCAATCGCGGCCAGCGGCATCGTGATGCTCTCGATACTTGCCTGAAAGCGCTGGAGGGGTATCGTTCGACGGCGGACGCGCGCCGCGCGCTGATCGAGGCAGCCGAGGAATCTGAAGTGCTGGTTCCCGAAGAAAGGCTGTCCGACGGAAAGCTGCATTGAGCAGGCAAAGGGCTTCTCGACCGGAGGATTCCATGGCGAAACTGACCTACAAAATCGTCGAGCATGACGGCGGCTGGGCCTACATGGTCGGCTCGACTTTTTCAGAAACATTTCCCACCCGCCAGGACGCGCTGCGCGCGGCTGAAATTGCTTCGGCCGAGCAGCAGGTCGCCGGCACCACGGATGGCATCCAGTATGAGGATTCCGAGGGTGTCTGGCATGACGAACTGGCCGATGGCCGCGACCGGCCGCAGACCGAAGTCTCAGATTAATTTCCGTCGCTCGACCTTGCTGCGACCGACGCTGTAAAAGCTTCACGTCGGTCGCTCGCTGGCGAACGGACTACTTGCCGCAATACTGGTCGTTGACGTTCGGGCCGGCATTCGCGTCGGGGCCGGCCGTATCCGAGGCGCATGGGCCGACGGCACCGTTGCCGAAGCTGTTTAGCGCGCTGGCGTCGCGATCGGAGTAAATGCTGCCCGTGGTGTAGGGATCAACCGGCTGCTTGCTATGGACCGGGCGATCACGATGCCACCACCACCAAGCGTCCGACGATTGTGCCATAGCCGAGGTGCCCATGCCAAGGACAAGCGCCGAGGCTGCAAAAATCTTCGTAAGCATATTGGTCTCCATCTGGTGAATTGCCGCATTCTTGCTGGCCGGAAATTCGCCAGCCGACACGGATTAAAACCGAGGGTTGGAGCCGAAGTTCCCGTTGCAAGTGTAGGTGAGGCGGAATGTCCGACACTTTTGTGTGACGGTTCGTGAACGGACGCGATCCCTCTCGGCCTTTGACTCGAACGGGATCCTCACGCTGGGAATGCGCGCGCGGCGATGCGCTCGATAAAGGCTACGACGCGTTCCGGTTCCACGAATTGCGGCATGTGCCCGAGCCCTTGGACGCGTTCGAAATCGAGCTCTCTGATCCTGCCCGGCATCGGTTCGCCATGAGCCGCGATGCCGATCACCCGGTCATCCGCGCCGAACAGAATGCCGGCCGGCATCAGGATCTCGCCATAGCGCTGTTCGAGGCGGCCGAGATCCTCTTCCACCGCCACGATATCGGTGGAGGTCGCCTGGAAATGGGCGGGCCGCAACCCGAGCCAACCACCTCCGGCGATCATGTAGTCCCCCGGCACGGCTTGCGGCGCAAAGATGAACTTCATCGTCGGCTCCGCATATTTCAGGCTGTACGGTATCGCTAAAGTATGGGCCAAGATCCAGCGCTTCAGGCGCGAGGGAACATAGAGCAGGTCGAATTTCTGGCGCACCCTCGCCTCCAGATGCGTCAGCGGCGCGATGAGCGCGATGCCGGAAATCGCCGTCGGATGCTCGATCGCAAGTGCAAGCGCGATGGCGCCGCCCAGCGAATGACCGACGATCAAAGGCCGTTCGAGCCCAAGCTCCTCGATGA
>NZ_RZSV01000329.1:0-4716 GCF_004023205.1 Mesorhizobium sp. M1A.F.Ca.IN.020.03.2.1
GGTTCAAGGAAGCCTCCTGTTGCGAACGACGCTCGGCGCTCGCCCGAGGATGCAGTGACGGCGCCGGACAGCCGGAAAAATGCCGGATGTCCGATCGCGGTTGCATCATGTTCGCATGAGACATTTGTGCTCGCACCGCAGCTCTCCAGGTAGCCGGCGCTGGGTCCCATGACGCCGGAAAGGTGCGTCGATTACAAAGCAGTGAATTGGAACGATTGCCGTGAAGGCGCTCTGGTTCGGTTTGAGGACATACGCTAGCTTTAGCCATGCGTTATGTGATCGTTATCGTCGCCATCACGTTCTTCCTGATCTGGGACGGCCTCTACAACCAGGGCCAATATCTCGACGCGACCGTCAGGGAGATGTCGCGCATCGTGCGTTACGTCACCGGCGCTGCCTGAGGCCCCGACGCTGCCGCTCAAATAGCGGGCGCGACATCGTTGCCGGTTGACGCGACGGCCTTGCTCCCACAAAACGCGTTCATCCGTCGATCAAGGAGGCTGGGTTTGATCCGGCACATCGTTTTCTTCAGCGTGCGGCGCAAGGAGGATGTGGAGGCCGTCCGGTCAGGGCTGCAGGAACTGGGCAAGATTCCACATTCGAAACACTTCGAGGTGACGCTCAATACCAAGGTCGATCTGTTCTCAAACGCGATCGACGTGGTCGTCTATGCCGAATTCGAGGACGAGGCAGCGCTCGCAGCATACAGGGCGCATCCGATCTATGCGGAGACGACAGGCAGGGTTAAACCGTTGCGCGAGCTGCGTTATTCGGCCGACGTCGTGGCCGCCGCCTGAGCCGCGCCGTCCGCTCGCCTTGGACGCCAGGCCTTGAACCGATTTCCGCAATGGTGCACACCGCGCCGGCATGACGAAAACTCCGCCCCATCCGCTCGATCATCTCGTTCTGCCCACGCGGAGCCTCCACATTGCAAGGCAGCGCCTCTCGTCGCTCGGCTTCGTCGTCGCCCCGACCGGCGTCCATCCTTTCGGGACCGAGAACGCTTGTGTCTTCTTCACCGACGGCACCTATCTGGAACCGCTGGCCGTCGGCGATGACCAAACGGCCGATCGGGCGATGGGCGAAGGCAACGTCTTCGTCGCGCGCGACCGCCTTTACCGCAGCAGGCTTGGCGACGAGGGCTTCTCCGCGGTCGTCTTCGGGACCGCCGATGCAGATGCCGACCACGCGCGCTATGTCGAAGCGGGGCTGTCGGCAGGCAACATGTTGAGCTTTTCGCGCGCCTTCACCGACACCACGGGCAAAAGCGACACGGCATCGTTCAAACTGGCATTCGCGGCCGACAGAAAAGCACCGGACGCATTCCTGTTCGCCTGCCAGCGCATCAACGCGCCGCAGATCGACCGCACCGCACTGCAGGCACATGCCAATGGCGTGACCGGCATCGTCGAGATCGTGGCGGTGAGCGACGAGCCTTCGAGCCAGAGGGGACTGATATCGATCGCTGCCGGCCAGGGCGCGAGCGACGGCGACAGGACTGACCTGCCAAACGCGACCCTGGCCGTTCTGACGCCCGACGCTTTTGCCGCACGGTTCGGTGCTTCGGCAGGGCAGCCTTCGGACCTGCGATTTGCGGCCGTCATCTTTGCGGTTCGCAGCGTCGCCGCAGCCACCCAGCTACTTGCGGCAAACGCCATAGAGCACAACATGAGCGGCGACGATGTCGTCGTGCCGCCGGCACTCGGTCAGGGCGCGGCCTTCATCTTTCGGGAGATCCCATGAGCGAGCCCCTTGCGCCCAATGCCGCGGTAAGCGTCGGCAAGGTCGTTTTCGCCAACAATGCGCCCTTGTCGCTGATCGCAGGCCCCTGTCAACTCGAGTCGCGCCAGCATGCCTTCGACATGGCCGGGGCGCTGAAGGAACTGACCACCAGGCTCGGTATCGGGCTCGTTTACAAGACGAGCTACGACAAGGCCAATCGCACCTCGCTTGGCGGCGCGCGCGGCGCCGGGCTCGAGGCGGCGATGCCGATCTTCGACGATCTGCGCAAGGAGTTCGGGCTGCCGGTGCTGACCGACGTCCACACCGAGGAGCAATGCGCATCGGTCG
Organism: Mesorhizobium sp. M1A.F.Ca.IN.020.03.2.1; assembly: GCF_004023205.1. Classification (NCBI taxonomy): domain Bacteria; kingdom Pseudomonadati; phylum Pseudomonadota; class Alphaproteobacteria; order Hyphomicrobiales; family Phyllobacteriaceae; genus Mesorhizobium; species Mesorhizobium sp. M1A.F.Ca.IN.020.03.2.1. The sequence goes on from NZ_RZSV01000329.1 coordinate 2,071, forward strand.
CGCCGCATGTGGATGTGCTGCAGATACCGGCCTTTCTTAGCCGGCAGACGGATCTGCTGATTGCGGCGGCGCGCACCGGCAAGGTGGTGAACGTCAAGAAGGGTCAGTTCCTGGCGCCATGGGACATGAAGAATGTCGTCGCCAAGGCCACCGGTTCCGGCAACGCCAACGTGCTGGTCACCGAGCGCGGCGCCTCCTTCGGCTACAACACACTGGTGTCGGACATGCGAGCGCTGCCGATCATGGCCGAGATCGGCGCGCCGGTGATCTTCGACGCCACCCATTCCGTGCAGCAGCCGGGCGGGCAGGGCAGCTCGACCGGTGGCGAACGACGCTTTGTCGAGACCCTCGCGCGCGCCGCCGTGGCGATCGGCGTTGCCGGCGTGTTCATCGAAACCCACCAGGATCCGGACAACGCCCCCTCCGACGGCCCCAACATGGTGCCCTTGAAGAATCTTCCCGCATTGCTGGAAAGGCTGATGGCGTTCGATCGGATCGCCAAGAGGCCGTAGCAGGGCAGCCGAAAATCTGGAACCTTCGCCCGCTCCCCTCATTGTCCACAACGGACAAGCAAATGAGAGGAGCACAACAATGACCACTCCGTCTGGCCACACCGAAGCCATTGCCGCCTCGCGCGTCATCGGCACCTCGGTCTACAACACCGCCGGCGACAGCATCGGCAGCATCGAGGACGTGATGCTCGACAAGATGTCGAACGGGATCATGTTCGCGGTCATCGGCTTCGGCGGCTTCCTCGGCATGGGCGAGAAGTATCACGCCATTCCGTGGGCAAGCCTCGACTATGATGAAAACATGGGCGGCTACGTCGTGCCTTTCACCAAGGAACAGCTCAAGGCGGCACCGGCCTACTCGATCGAGGAATTGACCGGCGCCGATGGTGAAGCGGCCCGCGACGCATCCTTCGAATACTACCACGTGAAGCCTTACTGGCACTGATCGGCCTGAGCGGCTGCTTCCAGAATCGAGAAGGCCCCCGGGTCCGGGGGCCTTCGAGCGTTGAGGAACCTATTCAGCGGTCCGAAGGGTGGATAGCTCCGTGGAGTTCTGCTGAGGCTTCTGGGTTTCGCAGGACGTTAGGAACGCCGCCGCGATCAGGAACAAACTCACGATACCGCTCAACTGGGACATGGCGAAACTCCTCGTGTTTCGCCCCGCGCAAACACGACCATAAATCAGAAGGGCGAGTCGCGCGCATGACTAATGATGACAAAGATTTGCGCTTCGTGAATCTTGTCGCCGGCAATTATTGCGGACCGCCCAATTGCCTTTTGCCGGGCTTTGGCTAAGAGGGGCGCGACGCTTCAATCGATCAAAATCGGGGACATCGCAATGACCGCCATCATCGACATTGTCGGGCGTGAAATCCTGGACAGCCGTGGAAATCCGACCGTCGAGGTCGACGTGGTGCTGGAAGACGGCTCGATGGGCCGCGCCGCCGTTCCGTCGGGCGCCTCGACCGGCGCGCATGAGGCGGTCGAGCTGCGCGACGGCGGGCCGCGCTATCTCGGCAAGGGAGTCCAGGGCGCCGTCGAGGCGGTGAACGGCGAGTTATTCGAGGCGATCGGCGGCATGGAAGCCGAGAACCAGATCCATATCGACCAGACGATGATCGAGCTCGACGGCACTCCGAACAAGAGCCGGCTCGGCGCCAACGCCATCCTCGGCGTGTCGCTGGCGGTGGCCAAGGCCGCCGCCGAGGCCGCCGGGCTGCCGCTCTACCGCTATGTCGGCGGCGCCAAGGCGCACATCCTGCCGGTGCCGATGATGAACATCATCAATGGCGGCGCTCATGCCGACAACCCGATCGACTTTCAGGAATTCATGATCCTGCCGGTCGGCGCGCCGACCCTGCGCGACGGCGTGCGTTGGGGCTCTGAAATCTTCCATACGCTGAGAAAGAAGCTGAAGGATGCCGGCCACAACACCAATGTCGGCGACGAGGGCGGTTTCGCCCCCAACCTGAAGAGCGCGCCGTCGGCCCTCGATTTCATCATGGAATCGATCGAGAAGGCCGGCTTCAGGCCGGGCGAGGACGTGGCACTCGGCCTCGACTGCGCGGCGACCGAGTTCTTCAAGGACGGCAACTACGTCTATGAGGGCGAGAAGAAGACCCGCGATCCGAAGGCGCAGGCCAAATACCTCGCCAAGCTCGCTTCCGATTATCCGATCGTCACCATCGAGGACGGCCTTGCCGAGGACGATTGGGAGGGCTGGAAATACCTGACCGATCTGATCGGCAAGAAGACCCAATTGGTCGGCGACGACCTGTTCGTCACCAACACGGCGCGACTGCGCGACGGTATCCGCATGGGCGTCGCCAACTCGATCCTGGTCAAGGTCAACCAGATCGGCTCGCTCACCGAAACGCTCGACGCGGTCGAGACCGCGCACAAGGCCGGCTACACCGCCGTCATGTCGCACCGCTCGGGCGAGACCGAGGATTCGACCATTGCCGACCTCGCCGTCGCCACCAACTGCGGGCAGATCAAGACCGGCTCGCTGTCGCGCTCAGACCGCATGGCCAAGTACAACCAGCTCATCCGGATCGAGGAAGAGCTCGGCCGGCAGGCGCGCTACGCCGGCAAGTCGGTGGTCAAGGGCTGATCCGGACGAACTGTCTTGGTT
>NZ_RZSV01000032.1:0-35492 GCF_004023205.1 Mesorhizobium sp. M1A.F.Ca.IN.020.03.2.1
TGTCCTGACCGCGCTCGACTGGCGGCCGGTGGTCGCGGCCGCCAGTCTAGCAACGACGGTCGGCGCGCTCCTGTTTCTCTTGTTCGCAAGGGAGGGGCCCTATCCTTTCGGCAAGGCGGTGTTCGAGCCATCGCGCATCGGGCAGGTGTTTCGCGAGCGGCCGCTGCTCCTGGCCAATCTCGGCTATCTCGGCCATATGTGGGAACTCTACGCCATGTGGGCGTGGCTGCTTGCCTATACGCGCTCGGCATTCGAGGCGCACGCGATCGGATCGGCCGCTGCCGCCTCGCTTTCGACCTTCTTCGTCGTCGCCTCCGGCATCATTGGCTGCCTGTTGGGCGGCTATCTGTCGGACCGCATCGGCAGAACCGCGACCACCGCCGGCATGATGATCGTCTCGGGAAGCTGTGCGCTGCTGATGGGCTTCCTGTTTGCCGGGCCGCTTTGGCTGTTCATGCTGGTCGCCGTCGTCTGGGGTATTTCGGTGATCGGCGATTCGGCGCAATTCTCAGCCGCAGTGACCGAGCTCGGCGATCGCCGCTTCGTCGGCACGGCGCTGTCGGTGCAGCTTGGCGCCGGCTTTGCGCTGACGGTGCTCGCCATCTGGCTGACGCCGCGCTTCGCCGACTTCATCGGTGGCTGGCGCTGGGCCTTCCTGCTGCTGGTGCCGGGTCCGCTTCTTGGGGCGGCCGCTATGCTGTGGTTGCGAAACTTGCCGGAGAGCGAGAAAATGGCCGGCGGCCTCCGCTAGCGCTCTTGCTCCTCGACTGTCTAGCGCTGGAGCCGATTGAGAACTTCGTCGCTACGCAAATCGCCAGCGCACGGCCCGCGCTGCTCCGTTGGGCGTAAGGTTGGCGATTGCACATTTGCCGGGAACAATGCAGCCTAGCTTCGAGGCTCGAAAGCTGCCTCCCGGAGCGGGGCCATGCAGGCAGGATACGCGGCACAGTTACTGGTGCAGATGTCATGACACGCGCCCAGTTGGCCGGCGTCATCCTGGGTCTGTCGCTGGTCGCAGCGCTTACCATTGTCCGGGCGAGCGACCCGCAGCCGTTGAGACTCGCCCGCGAAGCGACGTTCGACCAGTATCAGAGGCTGGCACCTCGCCGCTTCGAGTCGATGCCCGTCCGCGTGGTGGACATCGACGAGGCCTCATTGCAGCAGTTCGGGCAGTGGCCGTGGCCCAGGGATCGCATGGCGGCCCTGGTCGAAAAGCTGACGGAGCTTGGTGCGGCGGCCATCGCATTCGACATTCTTTTCGCCGAGCCCGACCGTCTGTCGCCTCGCACTGTCCTCCGCGACGTGCCGGGCATCGATCCGGCCCTGCTCGACCGCCTGCCCGACAATGACGAGATCTTCGCCGGGTCGATCGCCGGCAAGCCAGTTATCCTGGGCTACGGCATCTCCAACGAAGGGAACTATCGGCCGCAAATCAAGGCTGGCATTGCCTTTATGGGCGAGAGCCCGGTCGCTGCTCCTCCGCCTATCAAGGCAGCCACGCCGCTGCGGCCGCAGCTTGAGGCCAATTCAGCCGGCATCGGACACATCAGCCTCAATCCCGGCAGATCGACCGCTGTGGTGAGGACAGCCCCACTCTTTCTGACTGATGGCGAGCAGCTTTATCCGGATCTTGCCCTCGAAGCCATAAGAGTAGCGCAGGGGGCCTCCACCTACCTCATTGCCGGCGCGCCGGATCGGCAGGGCATAATGACCTCCGTCAAGATCGGCGACTTCGTTATCCCGGTGACCTCGGCCGGCGAACTCTGGCTCTATGTCAGTCCCGACAGGGCCGAGCGTTATGTTTCGGCGAAGGACGTGCTTGCACCCGGCGGCGTCTCGTCCGAAACGAGGGCCGCGATCGAAGGCAGCATCGTGTTTGTCGGCACTTCGGCCGCCGGGCTGCAGGACATTCGTGTCACCGCGCTCGGTGAGAACGTGCCGGGCGTCTCGATCCACGCGCAGATCGTTGAACAGGTGCTGTCCGGCCACTATCTGTCTCGGCCTGATTGGGCAAACGGGCTGGAAATCGCGTCGATCGCGATGCTCGGCAGCCTCCTGGTGATTCTGACGATTTTCGTAAGCCCCGCGATTGCGCTCGCCTGCGGCCTTGCGATCACGGGACTGGCGCTCGTCGCATCATGGTTTGCCTTTTCGCTTGCGGGACTGCTGTTCGACCCGTTTTCGCCGATCCTCATGGGCACGATCACGCATTTCGCGACAACCTCTTTCCGCTTCCTGGTGACTGATCGAGAGCGGCGCGCGATCCGGCGGGCCTTCGGTCAGTATTTGTCGCCATCGCTTCTCTACCGGATCGAGCACACGCGCGACGCGCTTCGTCTTGGCGGCGACGACCGAGAACTGACCGTGATGTTTGTCGATGTGCGAAACTTCACGGAGATCAGCGAAAGACTGCCGCCCACCGCCGTCGTGCGGTTTTTGAACACGCTTCTCGACGCGCTCAGCCGTCATGTCACCGCCAATGAAGGCACGCTCGACAAGTTCATCGGCGATTCGATCATGGCCTTTTGGAATGCCCCGGTCGACGTCACCGATCATCCCCGCAAAGCCGCTCGCGCGGCATTGGCGATGCGCGAGACGATTGCCCGCCTCAACGAAAGCGATGCATTCGGATTCGGGGCCGGGCAGACGGTTCGCATCGGTATCGGAATCCATACCGGCGTCGCCTGTGTCGGAAATATGGGCGCGGAGTCGCGTTTCAACTATTCGGCCGTTGGCGACGCGGTGAACATCGCAGCGCGTATCGAGACAACGTGCAAGACGGTGAGTTTCGATATCCTCGCGTCCGACGACACAGTAAGATCGCTGCAAGGCTGGGCCTTGCTCGACGCGGGATCGCTGGAACTCAAGGGAAAGAGCACGAGGACCAGAATCAATGCCGTCGTAGGCGATGAAAACGTTGGGTCGTCGCCGGATTTTGCCGAATTGCGGCTTCTCCACGGCAAGCTCGTGGAGGCGTTGCAATCGCGCTTGCCAGGCACCCGAAAGATGATCGCGGCGGCCAAAGCCAAGGCTGCGGGCCTGCCGACAGGGTTGCAGGAATTCTATGGCCGGATCTCGCGCAGAGCGGATGATTTTGTTGGCAAGCGGGCGGGAGCGGCGATGGAAGCGAATGCCGGCTATGCGGAGCAACAATTCGGCTCCGGCTCCTGACCTTCATTGATGTAGGGCGGTCGACCGCTCGACTCGGTGGTGTTCAAGGGCAACAATTTCGTCCACCCCGACGTAGGGGCGAGTTGGCCCAGACCGGTTGGCGAAGTCGGATACGGACGCGCCGAGAAAAAGAGCGGCTATCCGCTGCTCTTGCCACTGCCGGCCACCCCTGCCGCTACTTTTTGCCAGGACCCTTGGATTTTCCGGGATTGCTGGGATCGTGCTTGCCCGGATCATTTCCATGGCCGTTGTTGCCGTCATCTTTGTCGCCCCGCGGCGGGCTCGGCGGATCGGGGGTGCCCGGACTGGGTGGTGCCGGTGAGTTGCGCCGCTCCGGCCGCGCCGTATGCTCCTGCTGAATGGCAGCCGTAAGCCCGCAATTTCCGCCGATTGCGTCAAAGCCTCCCGAGAGCTGCTGATTGCCGGTCAGAAACGGCAATGCCCGCGAGGTGCCGAGTGTGGTGAGCACAGATCGATTGACCTTGATAACGTCGGACATCGCGCCTGACGGCGTCGCGACCACGCAATCGCAGCGCCGCTTCAGTTCCCTGCATCCGCCGCCGCTGCAGAATCGGGCCGACCCCTTCAGCAGCACGACGGCGGTTTTGCCGTTGGGCGCGATGTGGACATCGAATGCTGTTCCCCGCACGCCTATTGTGCCTGCGGGCGTCACAATCTGGTAGGCGGACGAAGGCGAGTTCCCGCTTATCCAGCGAAACGTTCCCTTGGCAGCGCGGATGGTGAGCTTCTTCACCGAATTATCATCGTTGAAGACGTATTTGTCGAGGACGACGGAAGAACCCCACCCCACCGCCAGCTTGGTGCCATCCCGGAACACGAATTGGCCAAGCCCGGTATTGGATGTCCTGATTCGTTCGTCCCGATGAACGGGTGCGCTGACCACCAGTGGTCCGGTTGCGCCGGTAACGGCAGTCTTGATCACGACTGCCCGGCCCACTGCTTCGGCGGCTATGGTCGGTGTCGCATTGATGAGATTCGCGGCAAGCGCGACAACTGCAGCCCACCTCAAGGACGGCATGGCATCCTCCCCGAAACGACTTTATTAGCACATGCTTGAAAGGCTGTCCCCGCGGAGTCATACCTCAATTTGAGTAGGATATGGCTCTTTCGCTTGGGCGACGCTCGAAGGCACAATCGTCGACGTTAGGTCCTGCGCTTGGGTGGGCCGCGCGGGTTGCCCCCTCGCTCATCGGGTCGGAGGTGGGATAACGCCAATGCTGTTACTGAATTCGTCTGGCTGAGGGACAAGGCGATGTTCTGCGTGGGCGGCGCGAGAGCGCCCGCATCTGGGGCATCGATCATGGTTTGTGTCGGCGCGCTGTCTTTGAAGATCTTCAGCCCATTCTTGGGCAGTTTAGCCGCGTCGGCCACGAGGGAGGAGCGCCATCGCCCTGGCCGCTTTTCTGAAAGCAAGCAATCGGCCAGCCCGCGACCCGTCTCGATACAAGTGCATGTATCCGCCGTGATCTATCTGCAGCGCACGAGGCCGACAAGGCAAATAGGCTGGGCATCGCATCCAATGTGCATAGCAGCTGAGCAGACGCTGCTCAGCATATGAACCCTCTTGGGTAATATAATTTGAAAAAATTGCTCCCTCATGTTCAAAACAGGTCGATAGACCCGCGAGAAATGGGTTCGAATCCTGCGGGGGCCCGCGGTCCTCAGGCGAGAATTCTAAAGAGGTTCGACAATGACCCAGCACGTACAAGATGCTCGAATTCTCATGTACAGCCACGACACGTTCGGGCTCGGCCACTTGCAGCGCTGCCGCACGATCGCGCATTCCCTGGTCGAGGATTTCCACGGACTTCAGGTGCTTATCATTTCGGGCGCGCCTATCGCCGGCGCCTTCGACTACCGCGCCCGCGTCGACTTCGTGAAGATCCCGAGCGTCATCAAGTTGCGCAACGGCGAATACACCTCGCTGGAAAAGGATATCGATCTGCATGAGACGCTAAGAATGCGCCAGTCGATCATTCGCCACACAGCCGAGACGTTTCGGCCGGATATCTTCATCGTCGACAAGGAACCGCTCGGGCTGCGCGGTGAGATCGAGGACACGCTGTCCTACCTCAAGACGCGAGGCACTACGCTGGTGCTTGGCCTGCGCGAGGTGATGGATGCGCCGCATCTGCTGGAAGCAGAGTGGGAACGCAGGGATGTGATGCGCAAGATAGGCCTGTTCTACGACAAGGTCTGGGCCTACGGTCCGCCGGATTTTTACGATCCGTTGACCGGCCTGGATGTGCCGCCGGCTATCAGGGCAAAGATGAAGTTCGTCGGTTTCCTGCAACGGAGCCTGCAGAAGAACGAGTTGCCCGGCCACCGCCCCGAGGGCGACTATATCCTCGTTACGACCGGTGGCGGCGGCGACGGCGCCGATCTGATCCACAACGTTATCGATGCCTATCAGCAGGATCCGCAATTGCAGCATAGGGCGCTGATCGTGCTTGGGCCCTACATGCCGGCGCGCAAGCGCAACAAGTTTCTTAAGAAGGGGTCCAAAATCCCGTATATCAAGATCATCGAATTCGACAACCGCATGGAAGAGCTGATTGCCGGCGCCAAGGCGGTAGTGGCGATGGGCGGTTACAACACCTATTGCGAGATACTGTCTTTCGACAAGCCGGCGCTGATCGTGCCGCGCATCAAGCCGCGCGAGGAGCAACTGATCCGCGCACGGCGAGCAGCCGAACTCGGTCTCATCAAGATGCTTTCGCCGGAAGAAGCTGAGGATTCCCAGCGGTTTGCCGATACACTGAAGGTGCTGCCGGATCGGCCCCGCCCATCGCAGAGCAATCCGCACCTGAGGCTGGAAGGGCTGCCTCATATTTCCGCGATCGTCGCGGAACTGCTCGACCGGCGTGCCGGCCATCACCTTTCGGTCATTGAAGGCATCAACTGAGTTGCAACCTCGCAAGATCGTCGTGGTTCTGAAGGGTTATCCGCGGCTGTCGGAAACCTTCATCGCGCAGGAGCTGCTCGGGTTGGAGCGAGCGGGGTTCGACCTGATACTCGTCGCGCTGAGACGGCCGACCGACACAAAACGCCATCCGGTGCATAACGAGATCAAAGCGCCCGTCCATTATCTGCCGGAATATCTGCATGAAGAACCGATGCGGGTGGCTCGCTCGCTGTTTGCTTGTCTGCTGCGGCCAGGCTTCTGGCGCGCGTTCGGATCGCTGGCTACCGACATCCCTCGCGACTTTACGCGCAATCGCGTACGCCGCTTCGGGCAAGCGCTCGTGTTGGCGGCCGAATGGCCGGAAGATGTGGGCTGGCTGCATGCGCATTTCGCGCACACACCGGCATCGGTGACACGCTATGCCAGCCAGCTTCGCGGTCTGCCCTGGAGCTGCTCGGCCCATGCCAAGGACATCTGGACTTCGCCTGACTGGGATCTCGCCGGCAAGCTTTCCTCGGCCCGCTGGACGGTCACCTGCACGAAAACCGGCTTCGACCGTCTGAAAAAACTCGCAAACGGCAACTCGTGTTTACATCTGAGCTATCATGGGCTCGACCTTGATCGCTTCGGCAGCTTCCGCGGGGCGCGCAAACCGCATGACGGCTCGGCACCGGACGAACCGGTTATCGTTCTGAGTGTCGGGCGCGCCGTTGAAAAGAAAGGTTACGATACCTTGCTGGAGGCGCTTGCCCTCCTGCCTGGTGATTTGGCGTGGCGTTTCGAGCATATCGGCGGTGGCGACGAACTGGAACGGCTCAAGGCGCTGGCGCAAAAGCTCGGCCTGGATGGTCGCGTCTCTTGGAGAGGCGCGCTTGCTCAGGAGGAGGTGCTTGAGCACTACCGCCGCGCCGACATCTTCGCCCTGGCCTGCAGGATCACCGCAAATGGCGACCGGGACGGTCTGCCGAACGTTCTGGTTGAGGCGGCCAGCCAGCGGCTCGCCTGCGTGTCGACCGATATTTCCGGCGTGCCGGAGCTTTTATCTCCGGATGAAACCGGGCTGCTGGTCCCGACAGAAAATCCAATTGCCCTGGCACAGGCGCTGGAGCGCCTTATCCGTGATCCCGTGCTGCGCGCCCGCCTCGGTGACGCTGCAGAGTGGCGCGTGCGCGCCAATTTCGATCATATGACAAGCATTGGGCAGCTCAAGGAACTCTTCGAGCGGGAGTGGCGGACCGCCGAATGAAGCGACTGCGCGCCTTCTTCTATGTCCAGCACCTCCTCGGTATCGGCCATCTTGCGCGCGCCAGCCGCATTGCGGCGGCTCTGGTCGATGACGGGTTTGACGTAACCGTGGTGACGGGCGGCGCGCCGATCGCGGGGTTTCCAGGATCGGGCGTCAAATCTGTATCTCTGCCACCCGTCACCTCCGGCGATGAGGGATTTTCCGGACTTGTCGACCTGCAGGGCAAACCCATCGACGATGCTTTCAGGAGATGGCGTTCGGAGATGCTGTTGCAGGCCTATCGGGATTGCGGGCCCGATATCGTCATTGTCGAGGCGTTTCCATTTGGACGCCGGCAGATGCGTTTCGAACTCCTGCCGCTGATCGAGGCCATCGACGCGACATCACCCAGACCGCTGCTGGCGACGTCCGTCCGTGATATCCTTCAGGAGCGCGTCAAGCCGGGCCGAAACGAGGAAACGGTCGATCTCATCAACAGGCATTTCGACCTTGTCATGGTCCACGGCGATCCGGCTTTCGCGACCATCGACAAGACCTTTCCACTGGTCGGGGCGATCAGGGCCAAGGTCGCCTACACTGGGCTCGTTGCCGCGCCGCCACCGCCCGCGGTCTCCGAGCGCTTCGATGTTCTGGTGTCGGTTGGCGGCGGGGCTGCCGGAAAGAGCCTCGTTAGTGCCACTGTTGCAGCGGCGCGGAATGCCAACAGCGCTTGGAAATGGTGTTTGATCACCGGTCCCAACCTGCCGAAAGGCGATTTCGACGCGATCGCACGCGATGCCACGCCGGGCCTGTCCGTCTTCCGGTTCCGCGAGGATTTCGCCAGCCTGCTGACCGGCGCCCGCCTCTCGGTCTCGCAGGCGGGTTACAACACGGTCTGCGACGTGCTTCGCGCGGGTTGTCGCTCCCTACTCGTTCCATTTGCAGCGGGCGCGGAAACCGAACAGACGGTTCGCGCCTTGATGCTCGAAGAACTCGGTCTTGCAACGGTGCTGACGGAAAAGGACCTAACGCCTGAAGGTTTGGCGCGAGCGATCGAACAGGCGCTTGCTGGACCGAGGCCGTCCGCGCATCGTCTCGATCTGGAAGGCGCGCGTCGCTCGGCCCAAATCCTGCGCGAGCGACATCGAACATGGTCCCTGAAAACGGAACTCTAGCTAACGCGCGTCGCCCCGGTGAGATTCGCGCGACGTCGTTATTCGACAGCCGTCACGCTTCTTTAGAGCGAAATGCGTTAAACAGTTCCAATCAGCATGAAACGCGTATAATTTTTGGTCGGCAGTTCGCCCGCGAACCGCACCTCCCGTAGCGGCGCCATTGCTTCGAAGGCTGCCAGTGAAGCCACGCAGTTGACGTGCGTCGGCTCGCTGAAATAATCGTTGGATTGCAGCAATACATTCGTGCCCCGCGGAAGCAGGGCAAGCCAGGCGCGCAGATCGACTATGTGTTCGCAGCTCGTATTGACCACCAGGTCGGGCTGCGCGGCCACATAGTCAACGGCGTACATATCTGCCGTCAGCGCGCGGAACCGGTCAACGGCATCCCGGTTGAGGGTCCGGGCGACCGGCGCGACTTCAGGATCGATGTCGATGCTATCAATCGCTCCGATGTCGAAGCGAGCATCGTTGAAAAGCATTGCCGGCAATACGCCGTACCATCCACCCAGAACCCATATGCGCCCGAACCGGCCGCCGCAGCTATCGAACAGCTTGTCGAGTGCCCACATCTTGCAGGCGACCTGCTTGTGGTTGAAGGCGTTGGCGATATCGGCCTGCGGATGCCTGGCGATGACGCGCGCCAGCCCTGCCACGAGAGGGTGGTTGACATAGGCGGCAATTCCCCGCGTGAGGTCCAAGGCCTGTTCGTGCCCGTCCATGCCCGCATTGCGTGGTTGCGTGACATCCATCATACTCGTCTTGTAGGTTGGGATTTCGGGCGACACAACGCAATCTTGCCCCGGCAAGGCTGGTTGGTTCGCGGACGTTGATCATGCTGCACGCCGCTTCGCCATTGCCCCGTGCCGGAGAGGGGCTGTCGCATCAGTCCGGACCATCGGCGTTCATGCGCCAGCATCAGCAGCGCAGCTGTGGCGGCCGTTCGCCAAAACGCCACGGCAGCCGTCAATCGTTTGGCCAGCTGCTTTCTTCGCTAATCAACAATGCCCGTGTTGCGGTCATCGACCATGCGCCTGAACTGGATCGCGCCGCCTCGCAGCGTCCTTTCATCGTTGAGCGCAGGACAATCACGGTGCACTGTGGCTCGAAGCATGTCGTTGGCGACGAAGAAATTGCCGATGCGCCATTAGCCAGCAGGTGCTTCTATGTCCTGCAGCCTTGCAATTGAACGGTCCACGGTCGGATGGAACCCAGTTTAGCCCGCTATATCTGGACGCACACCAAGAAGCAGCAGGTCTGGATATTGATGATCGTCGTGCTTTCGATGATCCCGTATTTCATATCCTTCGATCTGCCGAAGCTGATCGTCAACGGCCCCATCCAAGGTAAGGGTTTCGGAGAACCCGGTGCGACCCAGCCGTTCATGAGGCTGCACTATGACCTGCCATTCATTAGTGAGGTGCAGTTCTTCTCCGGCTTTCAGCTCGACCGCACGGAGACGCTGTTTGCGCTGAGTATTGTTTTCCTTTTGCTAGTCATCATCAACGGCCTATTCAAACTCTACATCAACACATACAAAGGCCGACTTGGCGAGCGCATGCTGCGGCGTATCCGTTTCGATCTGATCGATCGCGTGCTGCGGTTTCCGCCGATTTACTTCAAACGCGTGAAATCCGCCGAAGTGGCGACCATGGTGAAAGACGAGGTGGAGCCGCTGGGGGGCTTCATCGGCGATGCCTTCCTGCAGCCGGTGCTGCTCGGCGGTCAGGCGCTGACGGCCATGCTGTTCATCATGGTGCAAAACTTCTGGCTCGGAACGATTGCGGTCGTGATCGTGGTGATCCAGATCGTCCTCATCCCGCGCATGCGGCGGCGGCTGATCGTGCTCGGGCGCGAACGGCAGTTGACGGCGCGCGCGCTCTCGGGCCGGGTCGGCGAAATCGTCGACGGCATCGGCGCGGTTCACGTCCACGACACATCAAACTACGAGCGCGCCGACATAGCTGCCCGGCTCGGCCTCATTTTCAAGATCCGCTTCGATCTTTACCAATGGAAATTCATGGTGAAGTTCCTCAACAATTTCCTGGCGCAGCTCACGCCCTTTCTGTTCTACATGATCGGTGGCTACCTGGTCATCCGGGGGCGGCTGGACGTCGGCCAGCTGGTGGCCGTGATCAGCGCCTACAAGGACCTGCCCGGACCGATGAAGGAACTGATCGACTGGGATCAGGCTCGCCAGGATGTCCAGGTCAAATACCAGCAGGTCGTTGAGCAATTCACCGTCGAGGGTCTCATTGCGCCAAGAATTGGGGCGTTGACGATCGATGCTCCCGGTCCGATGACCAACCCGCTGTCGGCGATCAATCTGTCCATAGCGGACGATGGCGGTGGAATGCTCCTCGACCGGATCTCGCTCCAGGTCAAGCCGGGTGAGACGGTGGCGCTGGTCAGCACCGCAACAGGTGGAGCGGAGGCGCTTGCGGAAGCCTTCGCGCGGCTGAACTGGCCGGACAGCGGAAAGATCGCTTCGGGCGCCGACGACCTGCTTGAACTTCCCGAAGCGGTGACCGGCCGGCGCATGTCCTACGCCTCGTCGGATGTTTTCCTGTTCCATGCAAGCCTCCGCGATAACCTGCTCTACGGGTTGAAGCATGCGCCGCTGACATCAGTGCCTTATGAGGGTGCTGCGGCAGACCAGCAGCGCTGGAACATTCACGAGGCGCGGCGGTCGGGCAATTCGGACCTCGATATCCGGAGCGACTGGATCGACTATGCTTCCGCCGGCGCCACCGGCCCGCACGACCTTTTTGAGGCGGTGCGCCGGGTGCTCGACGCGGTTCTTCTGTCGCGCGACATTCTGGATCTTGGCTTGCGCTCCTCGGCTGACCTGACGCGTCATACGGAACTCGCCAGGCGCATCGTCGAACTGCGTGCGGCGCTTCGAACCCGGCTGGAACAGGAAGGGCTGAGCGGACTGGTGGTTCCTTTCGAACCAGGCGCCTACAACAAGGAAGCATCGATCGGCCAAAACCTGCTCTTCGGCGCCGCCGCCGGCCCCGAACTGGCCGACAAGGCGCTAGCGGCCAATCCCTATTTTGCGTCTGTGCTGAGGCAAGCCGGCCTCGACCGCACGCTTTTCGAGATGGGCATGGAGATCGCCGAACAGGCGATCGAGCTGTTTGCCGACCTGCCGCCCGATCACCAGTTCTTCCAGCAGCTCGCCTTCATGGGCGCCGAAGAGATACCCGCCTACGAAACCTTGTTGCAACGGCTCAAGAACCGGCCCTATGAGGCAGTTTCGGAGAACGATCGCGCCATGATCGTTACACTGAGCTTTGCCTATATCGAGCCCCGGCACCGCTTCGGTCTGCTGAGCGAGGATCTGATGAGCAAGATCGTCGCTGCACGCAACCGTTTCTATGAAACCCTGCCGTCCGAGCTGCAAAATGCGATCGAACGTTATGATCCTGCCAAATACATTGCCGCGGCCAGCGTCATGGATAATGTCCTGTTCGGGCGTGTGGGCAACAACCATCCCGACGCGCCGGATCGCATCCGCTCCATCGTCTATGACATTCTCGACGAATTGGGGCTTTATGCCGAACTTCTGGATGTTGGCCTGGACTTCAACGTCGGCGCCGGCGGCAGGCGGCTGACCGCTGGACAGCGGCAGAAGCTCGATGTTGCCCGGGCCCTGCTCAAGCGTCCCGATTTTCTCATTCTCAACCGGCCGCTGTCGGCGCTCGACCAGCGTGCGCAGGACAAGGTGCTGCGAAACGTGCTCGACGAAGCGAGGTGCGACGGCCATTCGCCGGCAATTGTGTGGGTCGTGACGAATCCGGCAATGGGGATGATGTTCGATCGCGTTATCGTCTTCGACTCGGGTAAATTGGTGGAAGACGGAACGCTCGAGACACTTTTGGCAGGGAAGGGTATCTTCAAGGAACTGCTGTCTTAGACCAACGGGCATTGAGATGGGATCGTTCTGTCGGTGGGAATTGGCTGCAAGGCCACGGGATACGGCGCCTGGCAAACGCGAATTTTGAGAAGGTTTGCGACAATGCTGCTCAAGGATGAAGTTGGAATGCTGCAACGCGTTCCCTTGTTCTCCGGCATCGAACCGACAAAGCTCAAGCTGCTTGCGTTCACATCCGATCGTGTGAGCTACAGCGCCGGCCAGATCCTTTTCCGGCAGGGCGACGAGGGAGATGCCGCCTATGTCATCCTCTCAGGCAGCGCGGATGTTCTGGTCGATTCCGACAGCGGGCCGATAAAAGTTGCCGAACTGGCGCCGAATTCGATCGTTGGCGAGATCGCCATCTTGTGCAACAGCTCCCGCACTGCCACCGTCAGAGCGGCAAGTCCGCTGGAAGCCTTGAAAATCAGCAAGGATCATTTCCTGAGGCTTATGAAGGAGTTCCCGGAGATGACCATCGAGATATTGCGGGTTCTTGCCGATCGTCTAAGCCATACGACCGCGGACCTGATCGACGCACGAAACGCCTAGCAGCAGTTGTTTGGCCACGACGGGCGAAGGAGCAGCATGGATTTCCTGGTCAGGTTTTGGGGCGTGCGCGGCAGCATTTCGGTATCGGGACCAGAATTCTCTCGCTATGGCGGCAACACGAGCTGCATTGAGATGCGATGCGGCAAGCATATGCTTCTGTTCGACGCCGGCTCTGGCCTAGGGCTTGCCGGCAGAGCGTTTCGGGCCTCGGGCGTGACCGATTTCGAGCTGTTTTTCACCCATTGCCATTACGATCACATCATCGGGCTGCCGGCTTTCAAACCGATCTATGACCGGAGCGTCAAGGTCAGGCTTTGGTCCGGCCATCTTGCGGGACGCATGACGACCCGTCAGATGGTCGATGAATTCATGCGGCCGCCGTGGTTTCCGGCCAAGCTCGACATCTGCAAGGCAAGCATCGACTGCCGCGATTTCGTATCCGGAGACGTTCTAAGGCCGCGCGAAGGAGTGGTCGTCCGGACCGGCAGTCTCAACCATCCGGGAGGCTGCATAGGCTACCGCGTCGAATGGGGCGGCCGCATCGTGGCGGTGATCACAGACACTGAGCACGAGCCGGGTAAGCTGGATCAGGCGGTGCTCGACCTGATCGAAGACGCCGACCTCGTCATCTACGATTGCACCTATACCGAGGACGAAATGGAAGACCGCCGTGGCAACGGGCACTCGACATGGCAGCAGGGCGTCAAACTCTGTGAGGCAGCCGGTGCCCGAGGGCTTGGGCTGTTCCACCACGATCCGACACGCACCGACGAGCAATTGGACGAGATCGAAAAACTGGCCAAAGCCAGGTTTGCCGGCGCTTTTGCCGCGCGGGACGGCCAGACGCTCAAATTTCCAGTCTCATTGCACAAAAAGCGCTGAGCTATTTTGCTCTATCTTATTGTTTTGACGCCATTCCGGACGGAAAACCGCTCACACTTTTCCTGGAATTGCTCTACCCCCGCCACGCTCGATCAATGTCCTGATCGGAAGCCATGCGCAGGCTTCAGTCTGTGCGGCGACTGTGAACAGCCGTTCGAGAAAAAGCCAGGCCGATTCATCGTGTACGAGATGGTGGGTGAGCAGGCCGACCGGTTCGCCACCGTCGAATGCATGCCGCAATTGCGCAATGATGGCCTGAACCAAGGACCCATGATCACGACAGCCGCGCGTGCCATGCCAATCGATGATGTCGACATTGCTGTTGATGACCGGCACTGGGGCCGGCTTCGGCGGCCCAAAGACCGACAATGCCGCAAATCCTACCGATCCAAGCTGCGATACCAAGCCGGCGTCGATTCTGTTCCAGGGTGGCACCAGCATCGGAACGGCACGCGCGCCGTGCAACCCGGTTAGGCGCGACAGCCCGCGGGCCATCTCATCGAGCACCGCCTGGCGTGGCCGATGGGCGCCGAGTTCCTGCTTTTTCTGGTCCTGCGGCGCATAGTTTCGGTGCGCCCAGCCATGGATGGCGACCGAGGCATGCGGCGCCTCGTCAAGCCGGACGACAAGCCTCTCGTCGGTCAGCGCCGGAATGACGGCCAGAGTGAGCGGAACCTCTAATGCACGGGTGAGTTCCAGCAGCCGATCAAGCGCAGCCGTCGGATCCACAGCGTCGTCGTCGCGCAACCAGAACTCCGCCTTGCGGTCCGCCCGTCGCCAGCACGCCAGTTCTTCCACCAAGGGCTGCCAGATCTGATCGACTGTCATGCAACCGCGATCTTCGCAAGAAGTTCGGAAAGACGCGCCGCTGCAGTAGCGAGAGAGCGTTCTTCGAGGATGAAACGTCTGGCGTTGCCGGCCATGGCGGTTCTTTCGTCGTCACGGACCAGAAGCCTTTCAATGGCAGACGTGAACGCCGCCACATCGCCCGGCGGGGTGAGAAATCCGGTCTGGCCATCCCGCACGACCTCCGGCACGCCGGCGATATCCTGCGCCACCACCGGAAGGCCGGCAGCTTGTGCTTCAAGATAGGCAACGCCATAAGCTTCGCCGCAACCCGGCCAGACGTAAATCCCTCCACTGTAGAGGACATCCGGCACGGCGGCTGGCTCGATCGCGCCAAGCCATTCGATCCGGTCGGCGGGCAGGCCGGCGAATTGCGCTTTGACCTCCTCACGGGCAGGCCCGTCCCCGACGACCGACATGGTCCAGGGCAGGTGGCCGATCGGAGCGAGGGCGTGCGCGAGCATGCGATAGCTATCGACCTTGTCGCCCGGTCGCATCATGGCGACGGTAACGAGACGCGTCGGACAACCACGCGCCGGCAGTTCCCGGAATACCGATGTGTCGATGAAGGGCGAAAGCATGCCGAAAACGGCGTCTGGAAGAGCGTCTGTCAGTCCCCGACAATCCCTTTGCGTGAAGCAGATGTTCAGCGCCGCCTGTTCGACGGCTCGCGCCACCAAGGCTTGCATATCGGCCCAAAAACCGACGTTGCGCCGCTTCGAATAGGAGGCTTCCGCGGTCACATAGGGGATGGCAAAGGCCGACGCCAGCTCGGGCCCGATCAGGTCGGGCGCCTTGTAATAGAGATGATAGGAGAACCAGAGGTCGGGCTTGCCGTCACGCTGCCAAAGCTCTGTCAGCCGCGCGACTTCCTGTCGGGCTTCGACCTTGAGCGCATCGAAACTTTTCGACTCCGGTTCGCGTAGATAGAAGCGCAATTCGGATGCCAGATCGACGCGATGCCCTCCATGCTCAAGCGCCTTGATCAACATCCGTGCCATCTGACGGTCGCCAGAGGCAACGGCATGATTGGGCGACTTCAGCGGCGCGTAGAAGGCAATTCGCATCGCCGGAGCCTATCATTGGAAAGCCTGCGCAAGTCAATTTCGAAGCATGATCGAGTTTCACCTTCAAGCAGTGGAATGTGCTATTGCATGCTCATGGAAACAGCCGCAGCGTCCGACCCGTTCGTCGCTTCCTTGCCGGTGTTCGCGAAGTTCGAAAGCGTTGCCGACATCGACAACTATCGGCCGCTTCCCGATGGCTGGGCGCTGGCCACCGCCGACATCGTCGGCTCGACCAAGGCGATCGAGGCAGGGCGCTATAAAACCGTGAATATGGCCGGCGCCAGCGTCATTTCGGCGCTGCTCAATGCGCTGGGTCGGCAAGATCTTCCCTTTGTCTTCGGCGGCGACGGCGCGCTCGTGGCGTTTCCGAGTTCGGCGCTGGAGATCACGCGCAACGCCCTGGCGGCCGTCCAGCGATGGGTGGCGGACGAGTTGGCCCTGACCTTGCGTGCCGCAATCGTGCCGATAGCGGATATAAGAGCGCAAGGCCTCGACGTTCGGGTAGCGAGGTTCCGGGCCTCCGAAGCGGTGTTCTATGCCATGTTTGCCGGCGGCGGCGGCAGTTGGGCGGAAGCCGAGATGAAAGCGGGGCGCTACCTGATCGATCCTGCGCCGGCCAACGCGCGGCCGGATCTGACTGGTCTCTCCTGCCGCTGGAGCCCGATCGAAGCCCGGCATGGCGAAATCGTCTCGATCATAGCCATTCCGGGGGCCTCGCGCGATGTGCGCGGTTTTCAGGTTCTGGCTTCCGACATCATCGCCCTTGTCGGTCGACAGGAACGCGATGGCCATCCGGTGCCGGTGAACGGGCCGGCCTACGGTTTTTCGCCCGCCGGCCTCGATCTCGAGGCCCGGGCCGTCGCGCCGGCGGGAAGGCGGTGGTTGTCGAAGCTGTGGATAGTGTTCCTGTTGTCGCTTGCGGCTGTGACCGATCGATATGGCTGGACGATCGGGAGGTTCGATCCGAAGATCTACAAACGCGACGTGGCCAGCAATTCGGATTTCCGGAAGTTCGATGACGGCTTGAAGATGACCATCGATGTAGATGCGGATTTGTTGCAGCGGATCGAGCACCGGCTGCAGCAGGCCGAAGAGGCGGGCATTTGCACCTATGGCCTGCACCGCCAGCAATCGGCCTTGATGACGTGCCTCGTCGCCTCGCCGCTGCAGCGCGATCATGTTCATTTCATCGACGGCGCCGCCGGCGGTTATGCGATGGCTGCCGCAAGCCTGAAGGCGAAGGTGTCGGCCTGACGACGGCTTGCGGAGATCCATTTTCCGCAATATGCCTCGGGGTTGTTTGGCCCACATGAGCCTCGCCGTGGAAGCGGGCAGTCTGTCCACATTGAGGAAAACAGATTTTTGGACGCCTCACGATCGACATATGACAGTCTGCTGAACCGGATTTCGACGCGCACCGCGCAAGTGGGGGTGATCGGACTGGGTTATGTCGGATTGCCGCTGGCGGTCGCGGTAGCACGCGCCGGCTTCCCGGTTTTCGGCTTCGACATTGAAGCCCAGAAGGTCGAGAATCTGAACAGCGGGCAATCCTACATCGAGGCGGTGACGTCCACTGCCCTTGCTGTCGAAGTGGCGAGCGGACGGTTTCGCGCCACTGCGGATTTTACCGAACTGGCCGCCTGCGATGTCATCGTCATCTGCGTTCCGACGCCGCTGACGAAAAACCGCGAGCCAGACCTCTCCTTTGTCAGGAACACGGCAGGCACCATCGCGAAGCATCTGCGTCTCGGCCAGCTGGTCGTGCTGGAATCGACCACCTATCCCGGCACCACCGACGACGTGATCAAGCCCATCCTGGAACAAACCGGCTTGCAGTCGAAGGTAGACTTCTTCCTGGGCTTCTCGCCCGAACGCGAGGATCCCGGCAACCGCAGCTTTGAAGTCGCGACGATCCCCAAGGTCGTGGCAGGCGACGGCATTGAAGCGGCGGCGCTCGTGAAGGATTTCTACCAGGGTGTGGTCGAGACCGTCGTTCCGGTTTCCACCACCGCGACCGCCGAGGCGGTCAAGCTAACGGAAAACATCTTTCGCTCGGTCAACATAGCCCTGGTCAACGAGTTGAAGGTCGTGCTCGGTGCGATGGGCATCGACATCTGGGAGGTGATCGAGGCGGCAAAGAGCAAGCCCTTCGGCTACATGCCGTTCTATCCTGGGCCCGGACTTGGCGGGCACTGCGTCCCCATCGATCCTTTCTACCTGACGTGGAAGGCGCGCGAATACGAACTGCCGACCCGCTTCATCGAACTGGCGGCAGAGATCAACACGGCTATGCCGCGTCATGTGGTCGATGAACTGGCCAGGGCGCTGGACCGGCGTTGCGGCAAGGCGCTCAGCCGCTCGCGCATTCTCATCATTGGGCTCGCCTATAAGAAGAATGTGCCGGACATCCGCGAGAGCCCTTCATTGCGGCTCATTGAACTCATCGAGGAATGGGGCGGCAAGGCTGAATTCCACGATCCGCACGTCAGAGAAATTCCGGCGACACGGGAGCATATGCCGATCAAGGGGCGTCGGTCTGTCGAATTGAGCGAGGGGACCTTGAAGGATTTCGATGCTGTCGTCGTTGCAACCGACCACGACGCGATCGACTATCAGGCGATCGCCGATCACGCCCTTCTGATCGTCGACACGCGCAATGTTTTCGGCCGCCTCGGGCTAGCCCGAGAGACGGTGGTAAAGGCCTGACGGCGGTCTGAGCCGGCGAATTCTTTGCTCGATGTCAGGATCGTGGTTGCACTCGGCCGGCAGCGTCGACACATAATGCCGCGAGTAAATAGATACAGTTAGCCTGTCGCTCGCCCGCACGGACAGCCAGTTGCGAAGTTCTTCGCCGGCTTTTCCTGCCAAAGCTGGCTTCATTGACTTCGGGGATCTCTTCTTGGGGTCGTTGGCGGACTGTGTTGTGGGCGGATCAAAGGACAATGCCTCGTCTTCGAGGAGTTTCGAGATAGCATGAGCACGACGCAAGCAGAAATTTCCACCATTCTCATGGATAAGGTAGCCGATTGGCTGAACCAATCGGTACTTGCAGGCAACGACCTAGAAACATTGGTAAAAGGCTTTTGCGAACGGCTGGCTGCTGCCGGCCTGCCGTTGAAGCGGGTGCATTTGAGCTTTTCGATGCTTCATCCGCTTTATGATGCGCTTGGCTTCACCTGGGTTCGCGGCCGAGGCTTAGAAATCGAAAGCTTCCGCAATGAGCCCGGCGCGCCGTCCGACAGGTTCCTGACCAGCCCATACTATCATCTGCTCAGCAACAAGCTCGACCACCTGCGACGCCGGCTCGACCCGTCGCTGCCATCGGAGTTTCCTGTTTTCGATGATCTCAGGCTTATAGGCGTCACCGACTATTTGGCTTTCGTGCATTCCTTCAACGGCAACGCCAGTCAGGGCATGATGGGGTCCTGGTCCACCGACAGTGCCGCAGGATTCAGCGACAGCATGATTTCGGCGCTGCTGCGCATCCAGAACCATCTCGCTATGGCAACCAAGATGGCGGTTCTCACCAAGCTCGCCGACAACATGATGACCACTTATCTCGGCGGCGACGCCGGCAGGCGCGTGCTTGACGGTCAGATCAAGCGCGGCGAGGGCGATACAATCCGGGCCGCGCTGGTCATGGGCGACATGCGCGGGTCGTCAAGGCTTGCCGAAACCTCCGGCCGTGAAATCTATATCGATACGCTGAACCAGTTTTTCGACGCCGTTGCTGCACCTTTCAATCGCAAAGGGGGGCAGATCATGAGTTTCATCGGGGATGGTTTCATCGCCGTTTACCCTTGCGAAAGGCATCGCTCGCAGTCCGAGATCGCCTGCCAGGCTGCTCTTGCGGCAGCGCGCAGCGCCACAGCGCGCGTGACGGATCTCAATCTGCGCAGAAAGGAAAAGGGGCTAACCGACATAAAATTTGGTATCGGCCTACATGTCGGCAATGTGATGTTCGGCAATGTCGGGCTTACCGACCGGCTCACATTCTCCGTCTTCGGCTCGGCTGTAAACGAGGTCCAGCGCCTCCAGGTACTGACCAAGAAATATCCGCACAGCATTCTCGCCAGCAAGGAATTCGCCAGCTATTGCGGCGCCAGCAACTGGCTGACGCTCGGCAGCGAGGAACTGGCTGGCATCAAGCAGAAGCTGACGGTGCTCTCACCCGATCTGTCGGGTGCTCTCGCAGTCGATGAAGACGGTGCGCTGGAGCCGGTTTATGACCGAAGATCGGACGCCGAGCAGGTCATGTTGCTTCACCGCGATGCCGCGCGGCTGTCGGCGGGCGACCCGAGCAAGCTCCAGTAACCGCCACGACCTGATCCGAAGGGCCCCAGATAGACAGTCCGCTCGCCGGTTCCGCCGCTGGCGACCGTTCCGAATCCAAGTTGCTCTAAGCTGGCAATAGGTTAGTCTCGCTTCCGAACCTGCCAGATTGGGGCTGGTGTGGAATGAATTCGGGTGTTGATCTGCTGCGGATCGAGGATGTTGGCATCTCTTTTGCCATCATCGGCGGACCGTTGCATGCCGTCAGGCGCGCAAATCTTCGCGTCCTGCCCGGCAAGGTTACCGCGCTTGTGGGCGAGTCCGGCTCCGGAAAATCGGTTCTCAGCCAGGCAGTGATGGGCATTCTGCCGGGATCAGCCCATGTTCGCGGCCGTATCCTGTTCTCCGATCCTGAAAGGCCCGGCACCACGCAAGATATCCTGAAGATGCCACGTGACGGACCCGAAATCCGGGCATTGAGAGGCAGCCGCATCGGCAAGATCTTTCAGGAGCCGATGACATCGCTGTCGCCGCTGCACACGATCGGCAACCAGGTCAGCGAATCCTTGCAGATTCATACCCCCATGGCTCGGGCGGAGCGCAAGGCGCGGACCGAGGAAATGCTCGGTCTTGTCGGCTTTCCGAGTCCCAAACGCGCCTATGATATGTATCCCTTTGAGCTTTCAGGAGGATTGCGTCAGCGCGCCATGATCGCCATGGCGCTTATCTGCCGGCCCGCCCTGTTGATCGCCGACGAGCCGACGACGGCGTTGGACGTCACCATCCAGGCGCAAATCCTACATTTGCTGCGCGGCCTTCAGACCAAGCTGAACATGGCGATGTTGCTGATCACCCACGACCTCGGCGTGGTCGCCAACGTCGCCGACGAGGTCGTGGTCATGTACCATGGCGAGATCATGGAAGCGGGACCTGTCGAGGCGATATTCCGCCGACCAGGTCACCCCTACCTGAAGGGCCTGATGGCAGCCGTTCCGCATTTCGACCTGAAGCCTGGCGAAAGGCTAAAGGCGCTGCGCGAGGTGCCGGTGAATGTCGAGAACCTGCTCGGCAAGCAGACGGCGCCGCCGTCGAAGGGGCCAGACGATATCCTGTTGTCGGTCAGGGATCTGAAAAAGACCTTCACAATCCGCAAGTCCGGATTGTTTGGCGGGGATCATCAAACCACGGTTCGCGCCGTGGGCGGCGTGAGCTTCGATATCAGGCGCGGCGAGTGCCTGGGGCTGGTCGGCGAAAGCGGCTCCGGCAAAACCACGGTCAGCAAGATCCTTATGCGGGCTATCACCCCTAGCGGCGGCTCTGTGACGTTCAACGGCCGCGATGGAGCGATCGACGTCTTGCAAGGCGAGGGAGACGCCCTGCGCATGCTGCGCGCCAAAATCCAGATGGTCTTCCAGGATCCGGTTTCATCGCTGTCACCTCGCATGACGGTGGAGAACATCCTGAGCGAGCCGCTGGAGATCCATCAACGTGGCGATGCCGCGTCCCGACTCGCCACTGTCAAAAGCCTGATGCAGGCGATCGGGCTCGATCCGCGCTTCATCAAGCGCTATCCCCACAGTTTCTCCGGCGGGCAGCGTCAGCGTATCGGCATCGCGCGCGCGTTGGCGCTGGGCCCTGAACTGCTGATCTGCGACGAGCCGGTTTCGGCGCTCGACGTCTCTGTCCAGGCGCAGATCTTGAACCTGCTGAAGGACCTGCAGAAGGAACTGGGCCTGACCTACCTGTTCATATCGCACAATCTGGCGGTGGTGGACTACATGGCAGACCGAATCGCAGTGATGTGCGGCGGGCGTATCGTCGAGCTTGCGCCACGCGAAACTCTGCTGAGGAAACCGATCCACCCCTACACGCGCTCACTCGTCGCCGCAGTACCTTTCCCCGACCTCGACAGGCCGATGGATTTCAAGACGCTGAAGCTCAGCGGCGCTTCCGACACCAGCGCATGGGGACCGCAATTCCGCGACGAGGGCGACGAGGATGTATTGTCGCCGCTCGATCTTGGTGGCGGCCACCTCGTGTTGGCCCGACGTTCGGCCGATGTCAGCGAGCTACGCCATTGATCAGCCGGCGCACCGTCCTCGGACTCATGGCTTCGGCGGTTTTGCCGGGCACATTGCACGCAGGCGATCTGGAGCCGCAATTTCTTCAGCCGCTGCTGAAGGCCCTGGCGCTGCCGGCACTCTCCGAGCGCTTGCCCAAGAAGCCGCGCGTGTTGAATCTCGCTGCGATGGGGCGGCAGCCCGGCCAGTATGGCGGCACGCTGCGCACGATCATCGGCAGTCAGAAAGATATCCGGATGATGACGATCTACGGATATGCTCGCCTGGTCGGCTATGACCAAAAGCTCAACTTGCAAGCCGACATTCTTGAAAGTTTCGAGGTAGCGGACGATCGCGTCTTCACTTTCAAGATACGGGAAGGACATAAATGGTCTGACGGTAGCCTGCTGACGCCGGAGGACTTTCGCTATTGCTGGGAAGATGTCTGGCTGAACGACGAACTTTCGCAAGGCGGGCTCGCCCCGGCCCTGCTGGCCGACGGCAAGCCGCCACGCTTCGAGATCGTCGATGCGTTGACGGTCCGTTATAGTTGGGATGCGCCAAATCCCGACTTCCTGCCCAAGCTCGCGGCTGCTTCGCCGTTATCGCTTGTTCTGCCGGCCGCCTATCTCAAGCAGTTCCACAAGAAATACCAGGATCCATTCCGGCTCGCCGGTCTGATGGAGGAGAACAGGGCCAAGAAATGGACGCTCCTGCATATCCGCATGTCGCGGCAGTATCGCCCGGAGAACCCGGAACTGCCGACGCTCGATCCCTGGCGGAACCGGACCAAGCCGCCGGCTGAGCAGTTCGTCTTCGAGCGCAATCCGTTCTTTCACCGCATAGACGAGAATGGCCGGCAACTACCCTATGTTGACCGGATTGTCATGAATGTGAGCTCGTCGGCGATTATTTCCGCCAAGACCGGCGCGGGCGAGAGCGACCTGCAATGCATGGGAATTGATTTCAGCGATTACTCCTTCCTGAAGGACGCGGAGAAGCGCTACCCGGTCAAGATGCATCTCTGGAAACGCACACAGGGTTCGCGACTGGCGCTGCTGCCCAATCTGAATTGTGCCGACCAGGTCTGGCGTGGCCTTTTTCGCGACGTGCGCGTGCGTCGTGCACTTTCGCTCGCTGTGCACAGACGCGAGATCAATATGGCTGTGTTCTATGGATTGGCGCAGGAAAGTGCCGATACGGTCCTGCCGGAGAGCCCGCTCTACCGGCCCGAATTCGCGAAAGCCTGGGTCACCTACGATCCTGATCAGGCCAATGCCCTGCTCGACGAGGTCGGGCTTCAGGCGCGTGACGATGACGGCCTGCGGGTACTTCCCGATGGACGCCCGGCGCAGATCGTCGTGGAAACGGCCGGCGAAAGCACGCTGGAAACCGATGCGCTCGAGCTCATCAGCGATCACTGGCGCCAGATCGGTATCGCCCTGTTCATCCGGACTTCGCAGCGCGACATCTTTCGCAGTCGCGCGCTTGGCGGCCAGATCATGATGTCGATGTGGTCGGGCATCGACAATGGCGTGCCGACCGCCGACATGAACCCGTACCAGCTGGCCCCCACCATTGACGACCAACTGCAATGGCCGCTCTGGGGTGCTCACTACTTGTCTCGTGGCAGGCTCGGCGAGGCGCCCGATCTTCCGCCTGTGGTCGAGTTGATGACCTTACTCAAGCGCTGGAACGCATCGACCGAAGCCACGGAGCGCGCTGAAATCTGGAATTCAATGCTGTCGATCTACACCGATCAGGTGTTTTCGATCGGCACGGTGAACGGAACATATCAGCCGGTTCTGGCCTCCTCGCGGCTGCGCAATCTGCCTGACAAGGCGCTCTACGGCTACGACCCGACCGCCTATTTCGGTGTCTACATGCCCGATACATTTTGGCTTGGAGAGTCCTGAGCGTGCTTCGATATATTGTCTGGCGCTTCGCCGTAATGGTTCCAACGCTGCTGATCATATCGGCGCTTGTGTTCACGATCATCGAACTTCCCCCAGGCGACTATTTCGACAGCTATGTTGCCGAGCTTCGGGCCCAGGGCGAAGCGGTGGATTCCGACCGCATCGAGATGATGCGGAAGGACTATGGTTTCGACAAGCCGCCGGTCATTCGCTACTTCTACTGGGTCGGCGGGATGCTGCACGGCGATTTCGGCTATTCCTTCGAATATGAGCTGCCGGTTCGCGACGTGATCGGGGACCGAATGTGGCTGACCGTGCTGGTTTCCTTCGTGACGATCCTCTTCACCTGGCTCATCGCCTTTCCGATCGGCATGTACTCGGCCACGCATCAATACAGCTGGGGCGACTACGGCCTGACTTTCTTCGGCCTTCTCGGCCTTGCCATCCCGAACTTCATGCTGGCGCTGATCCTGATGTATTTCGCCAATATCTGGTTCGGCACGTCCGTCGGCCATCTCATGGACCAGCAATATCTCGGCGAGCCGATGAGCTGGGCCAAGGCGAAGTCGATCCTCGCCCATCTCTGGATCCCGGTCTTGATCATCGGCACCGGGGGCACGGCAAGCATGATCCGGCGGCTGCGCGCCAATCTGCTCGATGAGCTTCACAAGCAATATGTCGTGACGGCGCGCGCCAAGGGCCTTCATCCCTTCAGGACCCTGGTCAAATACCCGCTGCGCATGGCGCTCAATTTCTTCATTTCGGACATCGGCTCTATCCTGCCGGCCATCATTTCCGGTGCCGAAATCACGGCGATCGTGCTGTCTTTGGAAACGACCGGGCCGATGCTGATCAAGGCGCTGCAAAGCCAGGACATGTATCTGGCAGGGTCGTTCCTGATGTTCCTCGCCTTCCTGACGGTCATCGGCGTGCTGATTTCCGATCTGGCGCTGGCACTGCTTGATCCACGAATTCGTTTGCAGGGCGGCAGTACCAAATGAACACGCAATCGCCACTTCCCGCTCCGGGTGCTCCGCTGCAACACTATGTTTCCATCGCGCCCTTTGACCTGCAGTCGGTCGAGGCAATGACGCCGGAGCAGTCGAAGGTCTTTCAGGCGTCGCAGTTGCGGCTGATGTGGTGGAAATTTCGACGGCACCGGCTTGCTCTTGTATCCGGCATATTCCTGGCGGTGCTCTATTTCGCGATACTGATCTGCGAGTTCCTGGCGCCCTACAATCTGCACACGCGCAACATGGACTACATCTATGCGCCGCCGCAGCGGGTGCACCTGTTCCACAACGGCCAGTTCGTCGGGCCGTTCGTCTACGGCCGCCAAATGACGCTGGATATGGACACGCTGAAGCGGAACTACATCGACCAACAGGATGATGTTCAGCGGATCCGTTTCTTCTGCAAGGGCGACAGCTACCGGTTCTGGGGCCTGATCGAAGGTGACAGGCATTTTGTCTGCCCTGCCGAAAACGGCCAGCTCTTCCTGGCCGGCACTGACAGGCTGGGGCGCGATGTGCTCTCGCGCATCATCTATGGTGCACGCATTTCACTGACGATCGGCCTCGTCGGCATCAGTTTCAGCTTCCTGCTCGGCATAGTCATCGGCGGACTGGCCGGCTATCACGGCGGCATCTTCGACCTGATCGTTCAACGGATAATCGAAGTTCTGCAATCGATCCCCAGCATTCCGCTATGGCTGGCTCTGGCGGCGATCATGCCGATAACTTGGAGTCCGATCCTGATCTATTTCGGCATCACCGTCATCCTCGGGCTGCTCGACTGGACCGGATTGGCGCGGGCCGTGCGTTCAAAGCTTTTAGCGTTGCGAGAGGAGGATTACGTTCTGGCCGCGCAATTGATGGGCGCCAGCAGCGGCCGCATTATCCGGCGGCACCTCATTCCGGGCTTCATGTCGCATCTGATCGCGACGGCGACGATCTCCATACCCGGCATGATCCTGGGCGAGACGGCGCTGAGCTTCCTCGGGCTCGGGCTGCGGGCACCGATAACCAGTTGGGGCATCCTGCTCACCGAGGCGCGCAGCGTCAGCGTGATCGCGTTTTATCCATGGCTACTTTTGCCGATCCTCCCCGTCATTCTCGTCATTCTGGCGTTCAACTTCCTCGGCGACGGCTTGCGGGACGCTGCGGACCCCTACAAGTGACATCGCCAGTCCGCCGCGCTTCAAGGCGCAGACTCCGCCCGGTTCGTCGGGGGCCTGTTCGGTTGTTGCTGTGTTGAACGTTCGCCTCTATATGCGGCGACGCCGGATCGGGCTAACACGTTGCTCGGGTTTCATCCTGGTCGCGGGCATTGCCGGTCTCTTGAGCTGGTTCAGGACACACAGACGCATATGAGTCGCCTCGAAAGTTTCATCCGCAGGCTGACGGCACAGCGCGACATTCTCGATCAAGTCTGCGCGGAGGTGGCGAAGATCGAGGGTCCCATCCTTGAGCTCGGCCTCGGCAATGGCCGGACGTTCCACCATCTGCGCGAGCGTCTGCCCGGCCGACGGATCGTGGCGTTCGACCGCGCACTTGCCGCACACGCCAGCTCAATTCCCGAAGCTGAA
This sequence comes from Mesorhizobium sp. M1A.F.Ca.IN.020.03.2.1, assembly GCF_004023205.1. NCBI lineage: Bacteria > Pseudomonadati > Pseudomonadota > Alphaproteobacteria > Hyphomicrobiales > Phyllobacteriaceae > Mesorhizobium > Mesorhizobium sp. M1A.F.Ca.IN.020.03.2.1. Next base: position 26,593 of record NZ_RZSV01000032.1, read on the forward strand.
AACCTCGTGCTCGGCGAAATCCGCGAGACGGCGAGCAGGTTCATCGGCATCGAGGCCGCTCTTGTTCATGCCGACATCGGCACCGGCTATGAAGATCGCGATGCAGTGACCTCTACCTGGCTCCCCGAACTGACCGCGCGCCTGCTTCGCGTCGGAGGCATTGCGGTCAGCGGCACGCCGCTCGATCACCCGCAGTTGCAAAGCCTTCCACTGCCGCCTTCGGTACCCGCCGATCGCTATTTTGTCTGCAGGCGCGTCTGAGGGCCGAAACGGCCCAAGTCTTCAGGGGATCGTGTATACCGCTATCTCCCTCTCGATGCCGCGCAGCGAGACCTCGTGTGGCACGGGCGTCAGCGCGTTCCTGTGCAACAGATCGGCGGTGAGATTGTCGTCGACCACCGCGCGCGTGGCGAAGATCGCCTGTGCGTTGGCAAGGTTCTGGACCCGCGAAGCAATGTTGACCGTCTGGCCGAAATAGTCCTGTCGCTCGTTCATAGACACAGCAATGCACGGGCCGGCATGGACTCCGATCTTGAGCAGCAGATCCTCGCGCCCGCTCTTCTCATTGAGCGCACGCATGGCATCGCGCATCCTCAGGGCCGCCGCAATCGCACGATCCGGCGTCGCGAAGGTCGCCATCACCGCATCGCCGATCGTCTTCACCACCGCGCCTGCCTCGGACGCGACGATCTCGTGCAGAACCTGAAAATGCACGCGCACGAGATCGAAGGCTGAAAGATCGCCCACCCGCTCGTAAAGCTCGGTCGATCCACGCAGGTCGGTGAACAGGAAGGTGAGGCTAGTGATCTTCAGGCGCTGGTTGATGTCGAGCGTATCCGTGCGATAAAGATCGCGGAACGTCTGGTTGGTGAGCAGGCGCTTGGCTGTCAGGAACGGCCGGCGTTTGCCCAGGAGATCATGCAATTCCTGGCCGGCGATGAAGACCGTCGGCAGCACGCGGGTGTCGGTCCTGTTTTCCAGCGAAATGCGCAACGGGCCGGGTTGCATCTCCAGCGTCTGGTTCTGGACATGCTCGCGGTCGAAGACCAATGAGAGGCTTCGTCGCTCTCTTGTCGGTTCGCCCTTGACGTCGATGAACTGCACTGAATGGGTGACCGGCTCGAAGACGATGATGAATTCGGACGGAAGCTGTACGGGCAGAACAGCCTTTTCACCTGGCGCAAGCTCGATATCCTCCAGCGAGAACGCTTCCATCGTCTTGGCGAAATCCTCTTCCGGCAGGTCGACGCCGGACGCCCAGTAGATCTGGCGGAAATATTCCACCAACGGCAGTTCGTGTGGATTGTGGGCGGCAATCTTGCGCACGCGAGGACTGACCGTGAATGTCACCTCGACCATCTCGTCGAGGGTCGGTGAATAGCCTTCGGAACACAGCGCGCAGGTATATTCGTCCTTCTGCAGGGTTTTGAGCGTGGCGTTGCTGTCGAGCACGCCGCCACAGCCGGGGCATAGAACATTCCAGGAAATGTCGAAGAGGCCCACGCGCGCCGCATGCAGAAAGGCGCCTATGGCGCGTTCCACATCGAGGCCATGCTTGCTGGCGAAGGCTAGAGCATTGATGCGGCAAAGCTCGCGGTCCTTGCCCTCCGCGATGGTTCGCTTGATCGCATCGATTGCCCGCGGATCGACATCGGTCGATTGCCGCAGAAGCGAGAACAGATCCTGAGCTTCGTTCATCGTGCAGGCTCCGGAAGAAATGCGCCGCCGAAACGTGTTGACCGGACCGGTCCTGGTCCGACTGCGCCATTTTACTTCGAAACCGACCCTACGGCCATTCGAATAGACAAGCCGGGCGATACCTCAAGTCCGTGTGGTGGATTTTCGCCGGCCGCAACCGGCACTATGATGATCCATGGGCATTTATCTATGCGGGCTACCCGATGCCGACATCCGACAATCCGCCGTTTCCCGGCACCCTGCGCCTCTTTTCCTTGGTGGTCATTATCGTCCTGACCGTAGGCGCCGGCCTGTTCTTCGCGCCCGTGCTGGTCAAGCCGCGCTGGCCGTGGGCCGTCACCCCGTTCAATGCCCGCTTCCTTGGTGGCTTCTACACCGCCGAAATGGTCGTGATGGCGGCGCTGCTGTTCTGGAATCGCTGGTCGCCCGGCAGGCTCGTGCTCGTCATGGCGCTCATCTTCACCGTCATCGTGTCGGTGGCGTCGTTCATCAATCTCGGCTATTTCAACTTCGGGCGCAAAGCGCCCTGGCTCTGGTTTCTGGTCTATCTTGGTTCGGTCGCGGCATCCGGGCTGTTCTTGTGGCGGGCCAGGGCCCGTCCTTCTGCAAAAGGCGTGACCTTACAGCCCGCATGGCGCGGCTACATGCCGGTGGAATTGGCAGTCCTTGGGCTCTATGGCGTCGGCCTTTTGCTGTTCCCCCTGACATTCGGCAGCTTCTGGCCATGGCCGGTCGATGGCTTCCACGCTCAGGTCTACAGCGCCATCTTCCTCGCGGGGGCGGGTGGCATATATGCCGTCTGGAGAAGCGCGCCGCGCGAGGAACTGCTGGTGCTGGGCTTGGCGCAGTTGCTGGTTGGCCTGCTTGCCATTGTTGGACTCGTCATCACCGACGCTGCGGTGAACCGGATCGACTGGACGGCGACCGGGACATTGTGCTGGCTCGCCCTTTTCGCCTGGATCGGCATCAGCGGCGTCTTCAAACTTTTCGCCGCCACTCAGTATTTTAGCTCGCAATCGGCATCATAGGTTCTAGAGACGGCTGGATTTTCAGGTGACGTAGGGTGCATCGTACCGTGCCGATTGCCATCGCCGGGAACGTTATGACCAGCACAACCTCGCCATCCTCCGAGAAAATCCAGCCGCAGCTCCGATCCGTTCGGCTAAGCGATGCGGAGGCGCTTTGCGCCATCTTCAACATGCCGGGCTTCCGCTGGGGCACGCTCAGGATGCCTTTCGAGATGGTGGAGCAGGTGGAGCGGCGCATCGCCAAGTCCGGCCAGGAAACCACCTGGATCGTTGCGGAGGTGGAGGGCAGGGTCGTCGGCCATGGCAGCCTGGTCGTGCAGGGTTCGCCGCGCCGTTCGCATATCGGCGAGATCAATATCGGTCTTGACGATGCCTTTGTCGGCAAAGGCATCGGCTCTGCCATACTTGGCGCGCTGCTCGACGTGGCCGACAATTGGCGCGCTCTGAAGCGGGTCGAATTGACCGTCTACGCCGACAACGAACCGGCCATGCGCCTCTACAAAAGCCATGGCTTCGAGGTCGAAGGTCGGCATGTGAAGGCCGGCTTTACCGACGGCCAGTACCACGACCTCCTCAGCATGGCCCGGCTGCGATTCTGAAATCCGCTGTTCGGTCTTAACTGTTTGTCCAATCTAGCAATCCAAGCCGAGTCGGCGAACTGGCGGTTGCCGATGGAGAGCTCTGTAGGATAACTTCGTCTCACACCGTTCTGATCGAGTTGACGATCCATGTGTGGGCCGGCATCCAGAAAGTCTGGTCTCGCTTGGCGTTTGCACCGCGAGCCGCCAGACGGGACAGATGACCGCCGTGGCTGACCCAATCCCTACGCCTCCAGTGGAAATTCTGGCTGTGCTGTCGCTGCTCTGCCCGGAGGTCGTGCGTGACATCGAGCAGAACTGGAACGCACCGGTTTCCGATTATGCCCGCCATCTGTGGCGGCCGGTGGTAAGGCCTGCATCGGACCCGGCGATCGCTGCCCGCTCGATCCTGCGCGACGTGCTGCATCAGCGTCTTGGTGCGATCATGCAGCCTGAAGAGGTCGGCAAGGCCCTCGACGGGTTCGAGCACAGACCGGTCATTCAGTCCGGCCTGCACTGTCTGCTTCTGATGGACCGGATCACCTTCGACGCCCTGCTGCTTGCCTGGCTCGGCGCGGTCGAAAGCGGGCTCTCGGCCTTCTTCTGCTTCATGGGAACGACGATGACCATGGAGACAATCGGCCGGGAGGGGCCCGGATGGCTCGATGTCGGCGACGACAAGGTCAACCTGTTTGGCATGGGGCGCCACAAGCTTTGCCGCAAAAGCGCCTGCGCGGCCGGTCCCGTCTTCCTCAACAAACGCGCGCTCGAAGCGGTTGGTGATGAAACGGATGCCAGCCGCTGGCTGGGCACACTGCTTGCCAGCCGGGACAAGATGTTTGCAACCGCGGCCGACGCGGTCACAGCCCTCAACGAGGATCTGGTCGCCAATTGGGATGGTTCCGACATGACTTGGCCGGTTTTCATCGATGATCGGCTGGCCGCGGCCGCCATGGCTCGGCATCTGGAATATGACGGCAGCCTTCTTTCCAGGCTGCTGTTTAAGCCGGCGAGGCGCCAGCGTCTCGAACGTGCCTTGGAAGAGACCGCATCGAGACCATTTGGCAGATTCCTGCCCAATGCCACAGCCTATTTCTGGGGCATCCGCGACGAGCGCGTGCGCAAGCTCGTCCTCGAGAACGGCCATCTGATCGAGCCCGACAGGCGGCATGGTCTTTCCATCCCGTTCGAGCGAACGCATCTCAAGCAGGCGCTACTGGAAGGCGTGCTGCTGCCGAACTTGTTCCTCACGTTCCTCGTGCTCGCCATATTGCCGCGCGTGCGGGTTGTGGGCGGCCTGAGACAGATTGGCTATGTGGCGCTTTTCCACTCGATCCTGCTGGCCGCGCTTGACGAGAACGCGCCGGAAGAGCGCGATCTGGCTCAGGAGCTGCAGGTTCGGGAAAATGCCTGGGGCGTGCGGGTCATCGATGAAAAGATCTCGGTGCGCGAGCAGCTTGCCGGCCTGCCGCAAGGGGCGCTCTTCGCGGATCTGCTCCGGCAGTATCGCTTGCAAACATTTGCCGAGACGACCGACGACCTGAAACTAGTTCGGGAAGACGCCCGATGGCGCAAGATCGGCCAGGCAGAGATCAAGGCGACCTGAGCTTCGCATCAGGTTTTATTCGCGGAGAGTCCATTCGCGAATGAACGCAGTTCAAGGCCTGACCTGACATGGCCTCACCTGTCATTGCACGATACCGGCCTTGCGGAGCCCGTCCACGATGAGTTCGAAATCGGCAGGGTTCTTGTAGGGCAAGACCTTGCGTCGGTAGTCCAGCGAATAGTCGGGATTGACGCGAAGCACCTCCTGCCATGCCTCGCGGGCCTCGGCGAAACGGCCCAGATGGCCGTAGCTGGCGGCCAGAAGCGCGCGCGAGACATCGGTGACAGCGTTGCGAGCCAGCCGCTGCAGCAAGAGGTCAACGGCCTCTTCGTACCTTCCGAGTTGAAACGATGCCAAAGCCTGGAAATGCAGAAGCACATCCGGAAAGTATGGATTCAAGGTCTTGCCCCGGGCGTAACTCTCGAGCGCCTCTACGGATCTGCCCGAATAGTGCAGCGCCTCGCCGAGGATCACGTGCCCTTCGGCGAAGTTCGGATTGAGAGCTATCGCGTGCTCGGCCTCGTTGATGGCTTCATCGTGCCGTCGTGTATACAGCTTCACGATAGCCAGTGCCCAGTGCGCCCAGGGATCGCTGTCATCCAGCGTTACCGCTCGCGTTGCAGCCTCTTCCGCTTGCGCCATCGATTCCGGCGGCGACGCACTCCACCTGTTCAGGTAATCGAGCCCGTGCGTGAGGGCGAGGAAGGCGTGGGCAGAGGCAAACTTCGGGTCCAGTTCGATCGCACGTTGCAAGAGGTCGCGGGCTGCGACGTTCGTCTCCTTCGTCAGCCGGTGCCACAGCTCCCGGCCCCGCATGAAATAGTCATACGCCTGCGTGTTGCGCGCATACTCGGGCGCCAGCCGCTGACGGTCGCCCTCGGTCAGATTAAGCGCCAACGCCCCGACGATCTGCTGCGTCACGTCGTCCTGCACCGCGAATATGTCAGTCAGGTCGCGATCGAACCGCTCTGCCCAAAGATGGCCGCCCGAGGTTGCATCGATGAGCTGCGCGGTGATGCGCACCCTGTTCCCCGACTTGCGTACGCTGCCCTCGAGTACATGCCGCACGCCGAGCTTCGAGCCCACCTCCTGCACATGGACGTTCTGGCCCTTGAAGGTGAACGACGAATTGCGTGCGATGACGAAGAGCTGCGACAGTTTGGACAGCGCCGTGATGATGTCCTCAGAAATGCCGTCGGCGAAGTAATCCTGTTCGGCGTCACCGCTCATGTTGGCGAACGGCAGGACGGCGATCGACAGTTTCGGCGGCGCTGCCGTCGCGGGCCGGCTCGCCGCGGTTTCCGGGGTCGCGGCCGCCTTGGTCCCGGCGCTGCCGACTTGTAGCGAATAGACCCGGATCGGCTCGGCGATGTTCTTGAGCTGTGTGCTGCCGAGATCGCTGACCGAGAGGTCGAGCCGCGCCTTGACCTGGCGATAGGCATCCTCGGACAGGCAGATGGCGCCGGGCGCCGCGACGCCCTCCAAACGCGAGGCGATGTTGACGCCGTCGCCCATCAGGTCGCCGTCGCTCTCTTCGACCACATCGCCCAGATGGATGCCGATCCTGAACTCGATGCGGCGGTCCTGCGGCACGCCGGCATTGCGCTCGACCATGCCGTTCTGAACATCAACGGCGCAGCGCACGGCATTCACCACGCTGCGGAACTCGACCAGCGCTCCATCCCCCGTGCGCTTGATCACCCGCCCGTTGTGCACTGCGATGATTGGATCAATCAGGTCGCTGCGCAGTGCCCGCAACCTCGCCAAAGTACGATCTTCGTCCTCGCTCGCGAGCCGGCTGTATCCAACCACATCTGCAGCGAGGATTGCGGCCAGCTTCCGGTTTTCGCTCATGGGCACGTGTCCTCGGCTCCATAATAGCAGGAAGGCGGAGGCTAAGAGGGAATTTTCGTGGACGACGGCTACGCAGACGCGCGAGTCGGCAGCGCTCTGCCACCGGGCCTGGACCGATCGCTCGATGCCCCATTTGCGCTGCCGCTTGCTGGCCGACGACTATCGGTTCATTCTTGTCTGAATACCCGGCCGTGAAGTGCGTGGCGAGATCACGCCGTCATGGCTCCAGTGAGGTCTTGCTCGATGGACTGCTCGGGCTGCGGTTTCGAGGTCGAGGGCGGTTTCGCTTTCTGTCCGAAGTGTGGCAGGCGCCAGCCCGTGCCGTGCGCCAGCTGCGGCTACCTGTGCGCGCCCGATTTCGAGTTCTGTCCGAAATGTGGGGCAAGCGTCGGTGCGACGGCAAAAGCCGTCGAACGGCCTGCTCCGACACCAAGCCGGACCATTGTGCCGCCTTCTCGAACTCCGTCGCTGCTCGCGAACATCGAAAGCGAAGATGATGGGTTGCATCCCGTCTCTGAAGCCGATCGCAGGACGGTGACGGTCCTGTTCGCCGACCTTTGCGGCTTCACCACACTCAGCGAGCAGCTCGACCCCGAGGTGATGCAAGCGCTGCAGAACCAACTGTTCAAGGAATTGACGGCAGCCGTGCGAAACTTTGGCGGTTTCGTCGACAAATTCATCGGTGATGCATTGCTTGCCTTGTTCGGTGCGCCGGTCGCGCATGAGGACGATCCGGAACGTGCGCTTCGCGCCGCTCTCGACATGATGGCCCGGACGACGCGGCTCGGCGAAAGCGCTCCCCACTCCGGCTCGCCTCTGTTGCTCCACATCGGCATAAACACTGGTCCGGTCGTCACTGGCGGATTGGGCATCGGCACCGCCAAATCCTATTCGGTGACCGGCGATACAGTGAATACGGCGCAACGCTTGCAATCGCTGGCGGCACCGGGTGAGGTTCTGGTAGGCGAACTCACTCATAGGCTGACCCGGCATGCCTTCTCTTTCGAGCCGCTGGGTGATGTTGTGCTTCGCGGCAAGGCAGGCAGTGTGCTCGTCCATCGACTGGACGCACCGCTTGCGTTGCCGCGTGCAGCGCGTGGGCTCGAGGTGCTCGGCCTGAGCGCGCCGATCATAGGTCGTGGTGCGGAGCTCCATAGAATGCTGGCCAGCCTTGACCAGGCGTGCGGCGGCTCGGCCCAACTTGTTCGCCTCGTCGGAGAAGCCGGTATCGGGAAATCGAGGCTGGTGAAGGAGTTCGTCGCCCGCGTCGGCGACGAGGATCGTTTTCGCAACGTCGCCGTGCGGCAGGCCACATGCTCACCGCTGGGCGAACAATCTTTTGGCGCCTTGGGCGCAGTGGTGCGCAGCGCTGCCGGGATGATGCAAAGCGATACTGGGGACGAAATGCGGGCGAAGCTCGCAGGCTTGCTGACCGACCTCGGCCTGCAGGGCGAGGAGGCGAAGCGGCTGATGCCTTTGCTCTACCATGTGCTTGGCCTTGGCGACCCCGATGCCACCTTGCAGCATGTCGAGCCCGAGCAGCTGCGGAGGCAAATTCTCTACGCAGTCCGCACGATCATCGAAAGGCGGCTTGCGTTGTCGCCGCTGTTGATTGTCGTCGAAGATCTGCACTGGGCCGACGCCGTGTCGCTCGAGGCGCTGCGTTTCGTGATGGACAGGTTGGAACGCACGCGGTTGATGTTGCTGGTCACGCATCGTCCGGCGCCGGACAACGACCAGCTCGACTCAAGTCGGGTCAGTCACACAGCGCTGAGGCTTTCGCCGCTCAACACTGATGACGGACGCGGGCTGCTGGCGGCGCTGTTCGGGGAGAGCTGGGTAAAGTCCGCAGGCAGGCTTGTCGACCAGATCCTCGAGCGCGCCGGCGGCAATCCGCTTTTTATAGAGGAGATCGTTCGCGGCCTGATCGATCGCGGTGTGCTGATGCGCGAGGGCCAGCGATGGCGGACTGCGGCAGGCGAAGTCGCAACCGGCATTCCCGCCACTATCCAGGCAATGCTGCTTGCCCGGGTCGACCGGCTGCCCCAGGAGGTGCGCCGGTTGGCCCAGGAAGCCGCGGTGATCGGCCCGCGTTTCGATGCCACACTTTTGAAAGCCGTGACAGCCGAACCCGGC
>NZ_RZSV01000330.1:0-4700 GCF_004023205.1 Mesorhizobium sp. M1A.F.Ca.IN.020.03.2.1
ATAGGCGACTTCGCTTGAGGAGCGCTCCACCCAGGGATTGCCTTACGCGACGTTGGCTTGACCACTCTCACGCACCCCAAACCCGAGACGAAATGGCTTAATCGCGTCCAACGCGCGATTGCTTCTTTGGTTTCGTTCCGGGGGTTGAGCTTGTCTCCATTATTGCTGAGTCCGTGTGCCTGCCTGCAAGCCCGAGCGGTATCGTTCCCGAGACGGCGAGTATGCGGACCGCCCATCACGCTTCGGAAGCAGCTCCGCGATCGCCTGCATCAGCTCGTGCAGAACACCAGAGTGGCCCCTCCCGCCGATCCCCCGGCCATCATCGACCCGACGGTTGAACGGGTGAAACCGGGCAGCATAACAGCCTGGGTCCGCCATCTAGGAAACAGCCAAAGCTACGGCATGGTGCCGTGCAGAGCATCAGCGAAGAAGGAACCTAAAGCCGCCTTCCGGCTTCTCTCGCCATGACCACGCGCGGGATCAATTTCTTAGACCGGTGGATGGCGGATCACCTGCCGAATGCGATCACGGACGATTCAATGGCCATCGTTTACCTCGTCGAAGAGGCCCTGAAAGCTGCTGAGCGAGAAGGCATTAGCCCCGACGAGATCAGCGAGGAGGTCGGCACAGTCTTCGAAGTGATCCTCGATGCGATGCAGAACCGAGAAGGCGGCTTGGCGGCCTGAGCTCCTGTGGAGCTATGCGTTGCATTAGGAAATGTTAACTTCAGCCGCTGCAAAGGCGGCGCATAATGCCCACCTGCCCCGGCTCGCAACACGGGGTAAGAGGCCGGCCTGTCCCGCTCTAATCGTCCCCCGAATTCCCGCTCGCAGGCCGGGTCGCCTCAGCTTCACCTGATGGGTAAACTGCAATCGGAGCGGCCCGCCAGGGTCAACAGCCCGTTAGACTCCACATGTCACTTGAACGCGTACCTGTTAACAGCCCCGTCCGCCTCATGCGTGACCCGGATCCAGCGCTGTTCGTCGCCGCGCGCGTTCGTGACCTCACTGCCTGTGGCCGTTTCGGCTGCCACCCATGGAGTATTTGCATTGATGGTACGACTGGTCACAACGCTGTCCCCATCCATCTCTTCCACCCGATAGACCTTCATGTGCGACCTCTGCTCTATTCATCCCGTATCTGAACAGAGATCCAGGAAGCTTTGTTCCTGGGCGAAGCGGCGACCCGAAGGATACCGGTCAAAAGATGATACCCGTCACCCCAACGGGATGGCGCTCGTCCCTCACGACCGGGCTCTTGCGTGTGATGCTGCCGTACAAGTAAGCAACCTAAGATCGCGGCCGGCTTTTCCCCCGCATGAGCGCGCGCGCTTTGAAATTTCTGGACCGATGGATGGCAGACCATCTGCCAACGTGAGCACCGACGACCCAGGGGCCATTGCATCTTGTCGTTGAACTCCTTGCCTCTGCCGGGCGTCAGGGCATCGCGCCCAAAGAGATATACGAGGAGGTCGATAGCTTGTTTCACCTTCTGAGCGAAGCGATGTAACGCCGTGGGGGCGGCTTGGCCGATTGACATGGCGAAGATGCCTGCGCAGGGACCTCCATCATTTTTAAATGACGGCACGCTGCTGTCCTCCCCAAATGAGGGGTCCACTTCAGCACGAGGATTTTGAAGGTGTCGCCCGTAGGCGGGTGCTCCAGTTTGTTAGCGGAAAGGCATGAAGCCATGGCCGACAAAAAAAATAGGCGCTGGCGGAAGCGGCTTTGAGATCGCTATGGTCGGCGTCATCGTTTTCGCTGCGATGGGGCTCATCATAGTCGCAGCTACGGGAATGCAGTGAATTCCACAAACGGAGGGTCGGTCAGGCGGCGCGGCACGATGCCGTCTAGCCGGGGCGTGCCCGGCCTGCCGAGGGGTCGAGGAGACCTTGGGCGCACAGGCCGGGCTCTTACCCCGGTGCCAACCACGGCGGGGCAGAGATGCATTATGCGCCATCGTTCAGTGCTAGGCATCACCCTTTTTAGTGGTAACTAATGAAAAGCCCGCCGCAGCTAATGAGCGTAAGCGACGGGCTTTTTAGGTTGCCACTGAGACGGTACATTCCTGAAGGAACCGACCGCTCCTTTGCTTAATCACTGAGGCCTGAATCCGTTCCACAAAGGACCATTTCTGTGTGATAATGGCTGATGCCTCGCCGAGGGCGACGATCATGTCATTGTCGCGTTGCAGTGGCGTCTACGGGCCCGCTGATCTGGACATGCTCCAGCGGGTGTTTAACCGGTTGTGCGACGAGAGACGCCTGGCCAAGAAGGATCGCGAACAGCGGGAATGTCTGGCTAGGGAAGTCTTCCAAGCTTTTGATGACGGCACCACCGGCGAAGCTGACCTATTGCAGGCGCTTTCTAAGCGCCGGAGAGCTAGCTAAGCCTTAGAAAATGTTAATGTCAGTCGCTGGGAAGGCAGCGCATAATGTGCATCTGCCCCGGCTCGGAACGGGGTAAGAGGCCCGGCCTGCTCTCCACGTCCCCAGCCCACCCCGCGACAGGCCGGGTCCTCCTGTCCTGAGCTAGGCCCGCTCCGTCTTCCGACTTCTCTGTCGGGAACATCGCGACGGGTAAGCGGTTATGGATTCGACGGCGCGGTTGGTGTCCCAGTTCTATCCGAGCCGTCCGATAGGCAAGCAACGGAGCCCACTCGACCCTCCCTCACGAGTGGGCTCCAGCCGTTCTGGCGATCTGGATATTCTCTGCCTACATCGCCGCCATGAGTGCCGGACCCTCCAAGAACTGATCGACGCGGGCATGTCCGTCACGGGCGGCTGCCTCGACTGCCATCGACATCAGAAGCTCGATCTGTCGGCGCTCCGCGATCGCTTCGGCCCAGATGCTCCGGCTATGGAGTGGGACTTGAGGCCGAGGATGAAATGCGCGGTCTGCGGCGGCAAGCGTATTACCTTGACCTATTCGCCAGACACCGGCCCGAAAGACCTCAATAGGGGGCGGAACTAACTCCCCGGAACCTAGTGCCCCTTATCGCAGTTCCGTAGCTAGGCGGCGCTGTAAAGCGACGCGTCGAGCTGGCGTTTCGGCCCCCATTCGGGAGAATTGGAGTGGGCTGACGCCAGAGGAGGCCCGACAAAAGAGCCCGTTCCGCACTGGGCGGGCTCTTTCAATGTATTGACGGCGCTTATTGAAGAGCATTTCAAATGAACATCTATACCGTTGAAACCATGTCGGAGATGGACGTGTTCTCTGTTGCCTACGCGAAAACGACCTCACCGAAAGCAGCCGCTGAATGGGTGACCGGCCGCCAGGTACAGGACCGGCGAGACGAGACCCAATGGGTTCGCGTCACCGACGAGGCCAACCGAGCGGTCTACAAATTTGCCTTCAAATAGGAAAAGGACCGCCGCCGACACCGAGCCTGACGAGGTAACTGTGAGCAGGTTGGGCGCTCTGTGGTCCCGCCCTGCTTGAGCCATAATTTTCGGCTCCACGGAGCGCTGGAACGCCGTTCACGTTATAAGTCTATGGAAACCCCACCTCCAGACGCTCCCCGTCGAGAACATCGCCCGCGCGTGCTGAAGGGCGGAACGATCATCACGGGTTTCCGAAACTCGGAAATCAGCTGCTCACTACGCAATCAGCACTCCCAAGGAGCCGAACTGAAGGTGGCTGCAGACATTCAGATCCCAGTACGCTTTCTGCTCTACGTTCCCATCGACGGGATCGCTTACAAAGCTGTCGTTCGTTGGCGAAAGAATGACCGCGTCGGCGTCGAATTTGAGGGTACCGAGCCAAAGCCGAAGTTCCATTACGGTTGAATGCCGAAGGCAGCACCTGGTGGACAGAGGTACTTAGACGGCAACCAACGGATAGGAGTGAACGTCCGAGGCGATGATTGGACGGCGGGTCAGGCGTTGCCTTCGACCGCACTCTCGTCGTCCAGCTCGTAGGGCACCGGCAGGTAGGGGTTGGCCATCAGCCATTCACCGACGATCGTTCTGACCAGCTCCGACTTGGATAGTCCCATTTCCACAGCCAGGCCTGCCAACGCTTCCTCGACCTTCGGATCCAGGACGAGCCCCGTCACATTTCGCAGCATTAGGGCGGCCCTGCGGAGCATCACCTGAAGGTCGGCTCTCGAGATCCGGAAGCTTGTGATCCACAAGCCATGAAGGTCGACGGCAAGATCGTCTGGCACACGGAAAGGTTCCGGCCATGAGCAGCGCTGGTGCGTCGTCGCTCAACAGGTAGACGACCGCCGAGCGGGGCGGGGGACCAGGGTGTGTCGACGGTCGTCCGAGGACAAGGGGCCATATGGTCAGCAAACTGCGTTGCGATAGGCCCTGGCTCATTGTGGCGTCGATCACCCCCATCCACATTCACATTTGTTATTCCCTCCGAGTCGGGCGCCTTGTATCGGCGCGCTACAAATCGGGGGTAGGCCAATCCTAGAAGCCGCATGCATTCGCCACGGGGGCAGGGCAAGGACGCGCGCGAAGGCCTTCGCAGGTAGCGAGTGAAGGGCGGGGGTGTGAGAAACCTCTGTACGGGGCTCTATTCCAATTCGCATCCAGATTGGCAACGATCCGGCAACAAAAACGGTGTAGCTCTCGGCCGACCGGTGTAGGCTTGAGCACGTGCCGAGCCCGTTTGGAACCACATTGGCAACATCGGGCCAAAACGGCGCAGGGTGTGAAAGGGGGCCGCTACGCCTTGCAATTCAAGGCGTCT